>CAZXGI010000007.1:33736-65826 GCA_964639965.1 uncultured Rhodospirillaceae bacterium | reverse complement strand
TAGACTTTAAATTAAACCACTCACTCATTAGTCTATAATCAAATGATTTAGACTTGAAAAAAATTTTGCGTTCCCCACAAAAAAACTTTAATACGAAAGAAATAAAATGATTAGCACGAATTTTAATCGTCAAAGCTAATTATAGGAAAAACAGTATGACCAAAAGTTTAGAAGCATATATTCCAACAGCAGATGAACTTTTTGCACGAGTTAAAAACAACAAGGCAAATGTTTCAAAACATCCTTGGAAAGACTGGAATATTTCTAAGGAAGAGTGGGTAGAATATCTTCAGGAAAGAATCAGGCAAGATCTGGGGGCTCCGAAAGTAGGCCAATCGGCCCCGGATTTTACAGTGGAGCGGCTTGATACGAAGGGAAAAAGAACCGGGGAAATGTTTGCCTTATCGGCTGTTTTTGGCAAGCCTATCGCACTCCTATTTGGCTCTTATACCTGACCACCATTCCGTGCCAAGGCCGTGCGCCTTAACGAAATTTATCAAAACTATAAAGATCAAATTGAGTTCTGCTGCATATATATTAGAGAAGCACACCCAGACGACTCGGTCGGAGGTTACAAAACTGAACGAAACCGATCCATTGGCATAAAATTCGACCAACCCAATACTCTTAAGGATAGAAGCGAAATAGCTGAGGTCTGTGTAATTAATCTAAACCTTAAAATGCCAATGTTTCTTGACGGAATGGATGATGATGCGGAAAAAAAATATGCTGGTTGGCCAGAAAGATTATACATAATAGGAAATGATAAAAAGATTGCTTATGCTGGTAACATGGGACCAATGGGATTTGATCCTGATACTTGGGAACAAGAAATTAAGGAACAGTTATTAGAATAGCATAACCAAACGGCTAAATTGGAATTAGTACGGATCTATATTTAGTTAGCATAGATTCATACCTGATATGGTGGAATAATTAATAGGCAATTCGAGCGCCATTTTTTTAATTAGAGGAAATTTTATATGACCGAAGTTGTAATTATTGATGGTGTCCGTACTCCAATCGGCAAAATGGGTGGTGCTCTATCAACAGTAAGACCAGATGATTTACTCGCAGAAACCTATAAGGCGCTCGTAACAAGAACAGGAATCGATGCCACCGAAATTACTGAAGTCATAGCCGGATGTGGCAATCAAGGGGGAGAAGATAATAGAGATGTTGCTCGGATGGCAGCGTTATTAGCTGGTTTGCCAAAAGAGGTGCCGGGCGTAACAGTAAACCGCAACTGTTCTTCTGCACTTGAAGCAGTTAATTTCGCAGCTAAAACCATCTTGGTGGGGGAAGGAGAGCTAACCATTGGATCGGGAGTGGAAAGCATGAGCCGTGCCCCTTGGGCGATGATGAAACCCGAGCGTGTACCAACAACAACTGCTCCAAGGTTATGGGATACGACCGTAGGCTGGCGATTTAATAATCCTAAAATGAACGAGATGTACCCAATTATCAGCCTAGGAGAGGGCGCCGAAATCATCGCAGAAGAGATGCAAATTACTAGAAAAGAGCAAGACAAATATAGCCTTGAAAGTCACAAGCGTGCTGTAGCTGCAATAAATGATAATAAATTTAAAGATGAGATCATACCAATCTCGGCGCCCCAGCGGCGGGGAGAAGCAATTGTTGTCGATACTGACGAACATCCTCGCTACGAAAAAAAGAAAGGTAGATTCGAACTATCCGTGGACAGGAAGAGCCTTAGCAATCTTCGACCAGCATTTAAGAAAAATGGCTCGGTTACTGCAGGCAACTCCAGCGGTATAAATGATGGCGCCGCGGCACTTCTATTGGCAAGTTTCGAAAAATCTCAAGAGCTCAATCTCAAGCCTTTATTGCGTTGGGTAGGCTCATCAAGCGCAGGAACTGATCCTAGCCACTTTGCTTATGGTCCTGTTCCCGCTACGAAGAAATTACTAAAGCGATTTAATCTTAAGATTGAAGACATTGGTTTAATTGAACTCAATGAAGCATTTGCATCACAGACTATTGGATGCATGCGCCAACTCGGGCTTGATAATTCAAAAGTAAATGTTAATGGCGGGGCCATCGCATTGGGCCATCCTACTGGTTGCTCGGGAGCACGCATCCTAGTATCATTAATGCATGAAATGAAGCGCCGCGCACCGAACATGCCAAAAAACAAGCCCTTTTACGGGCTAGCTACTTTATGCGTTGGTGTTGGCATGGGTTCTTCAACTCTAGTTGAGTGGATCGGGAATTAATGAAAAGTAATAATTCCGAAAATCCATCGAGGCCTCTAGAAGGCATTCGTGTTATCGGACTTGAACAATATATGGCCGGACCATATTGCACGATGTTACTCGCCGATGCCGGAGCAGAAGTTATAAAAATAGAAAGACCCAAGTCTGGCGATCCAAGACGTTCTATGCCTCCCTTCATTGAAAAGAATGGTAAAAAGAAAGCTGCTGGATATATGGCTTATAACAGAAACAAAAAAAGTCTTGCTCTAGATCTTTCAAAATCTGAAGGTCAGGAGGTCTTTTTAGATCTTGCCAAAAAATCGGATGTTGTTGTCGAAAATTTGCGGCCTGGGGCAATGAACAAAATAGGGATTTCTTACCAAATTCTCAAAGAAAAAAATCCGCAATTAATCTGGGCCCTAATTTCTGGATTTGGCCAACTAAAAGATTATAAAGGGCCGTATGCTGATCGTCCCGCTTTTGACATTGTTGCTGAAGCTATGAGTGGTATTATGAACCTCGTCGGCTTTGAAGACAAACCACCTTCGTGGACGATTTATGGTATGGCTGACATTTATACTGGTATGGTGACCGCATTTGGAATAATGCAGGCTCTTTTTATGAGAGAACGTACAGGGCAGGGTCAGTTGGTTGATAGCGCTATGTTCGACAATATGTTATCTCTTAATGAATCTATGGTGACATTATTTTCGACAGTCGGACAAATACCAAGACGGGGAGTTCCAGAGAACCTTTTTCCTAGAGGAGCCTATAAAACCAAAGATGGCTATATTGCTCTAAATGTGCCAGACAATCGAATTTGGGGGCGTTTATGTGAGGCAATGAAACGTGAAGACCTCAAGGTCGATGATCGTAGCAAAGGGGGAGCAGAGCGAGCTGCTAATGCAGCATTTCTACAGCCTGTCATTGAAGGTTGGCTGACGACTATGGACCGAGACGAAGCCGTTCATAAACTAAATGATGCTGGCGTACCAACCGGACCGGTGTATTCGGCAAAAGATGTCTTTGGAGATCCGCATGTCAAAGCCCGAGGGATGTTAATGCCCATCAATGATCCAGAGGTTGGCGAATTTATGTTTGCACGGTCCCCAATCCATCTTTCTAAATCGCCTGAACTACCAAGAGAGCCTGCGCCTAACCTTGGTGGCGATTCCGAATGTATTTTGCGTGATTTGCTTGGTTATGATGATTCTAAGCTAGAAAAACTGATTTACAATGAAACTATTGAATTGGGGTGATCAAATTATTATTGGCGAAACCTTTTTTTTCACCTAAAAAAAACAAGTTGAAAAAATTTCTAATTTCTCGATAATTTTGAACCTTTCTTCGACTGAGGTAAACTCATAGGTTTGTTTGTGAACTCTTTCGCCACTTCATTACCGAGATTATTTAAAGCCGGAACAATTTCTGCGTTTGCCCCTTCCAAACCCGAGATAATTTTGTTATTTACGCCCTCTAGGCCGGCTATGAAACCACGGAAAACAAAAGGGACACCTAGATAATTTACATAGCCTTTTAATTCTTCTATTTCCGGAACATCAACGTTTTCAAAAATATTTGATATATCGGGATATCCAAATAAGCCTTCGCTCAAATCATTTGGTGGACTTTTTTTGCTATAAAGCACATTGCTTTTTTCTACATCAAAATTCTTTTTTTCCAAATCAATATTGTTCTTTTTAAAACGTTTGAGCTCAGCTTGAAGAGAAGTACCATTCAGTCTAACCTTGAGCCCGTCCCCTAAATAACGAGTAAGATCTTTTAAGCTCCTCGAATGTTGCTTTGCTTTAAGAACTCCCATTCCTAGAGTTGAGTGTAGTCGTCCCACAGCCGCCACAACCTCTGAATAAGTTTGATAACGACGCATCACCGACTCGATTGCCGCTGTTTCTTGAGAAATCCGCTCAAGCATGCTTTGTATATCCGACTCTTGTCGTTTTGCTATTTGCCGAGAAAGACGCTCGTCAATTTTATAAAGTTCATTAGCCCTGTTATATTGCTTAACCGCATTGAAATAATTCATATCAGCAACATGCACTTGGGCTAATACAGCCATCCTAAGAGCAATACGCTGTGCGTCCGAAAGCGCTTTATTCAATTTATTGTACTTAAGCTGTTCAGGAAGTGACAGTAATTTCAGAACCTTGAGACTAAGTGTCGAACTCCACTCGTACCATCTGTTGGAATCCAAGAAACTATTTGAGTTATAATTTCGTCCCGCTTTTAACTCGATACCCGGTAAAAAATTTAATAGCGACTTTTTAGCGTCATTAACACTGATGCGACTTAAATAGAGCTTTTCACGTACATCGGGATTATTCCGGAATGCTATATTTTCCATATCTTTTATATCAATAGACCATTTGGGAACTGACAATTTATCCGATTGTGGTGGAAAAACTGTAAATTTAGTTGATGGGGGAATATTTGTTAATGCTGCTAACTCAATACGTGCACTGGCTAAAACTTGATTAACAGTCTCAATCCTGCGTAACTTCTGAAGCAACTGTTTTTGAAAAACTAATATCTCAGTTGGATTCTTAAGTTTCTCTTTCTCAACTTTCCTAGCACTTTCAAGCGCTTGCTCCGCTCTAGAGATAGCCTGTTTAACTCTGTTTTCGAGTTTTTGCGCCGCAACCATTCTCCAGTAAGAATATTGCACCTCGCGTATTAGACTCTCAACCACTTTCCTACGACGCTCTTCCGCAATAAGTGAGCGATCGGCGTTTTGTTTAGCATTGTAATAACTCACCCCAAAATCTAAAATATTCCAACTCAGGGTAAAATCACCGGTCAGCAGTGTTTTGTCAGTTCCATAACTATATTGCGAAGAGGGCGGCCCACCTTTTAGTGTTTTTGAGTTTGTAGCGTTCCATCCGGAACGGTCAGAGTAGCCAGCATTGGCCGCCAGCGATGGCAATAATTGGTGGTTGTCAAGATCTAATTGATTTAAAGCTAAAGCCTGTTCCATAGACCGGGCTCGACTATCAAGATTAAACTTAAGGGCCCGTGCTATCGCACCTTCAAGCGAAAGTTTCCCGAGCAATTTTTCATTTCCCCCGAACATTAATTCTCGGTCAATCAATGCACTCTTTTCCAGGTCACCTTTAGTTAACGGCTCCGGAATGACGGAACAAGAAGCCAATATCAATAAAACAAAATATTTTATCAACTCAAACACCTGAAGTTTATTCTAATTTTATTCTCGATTACAGCCCCCTCCTAGTTTTAGCCAGCCTAAAATCAGTAAAGAGTTTTACTCAAGTTGGGGAAAAATAATGACTGTTGTAAAAACTTATAATCCACCCATAAATGCAGCATCACAATATTGGCGCCTTGATTTAAGTTTTTTGCAGACTTTGGTTGCTGCCGCAGTTGTTTTAAAAGGCCCAGCAATTAACCTGTAATATACACCCTTTTTCCTACCTAAATTAATACGCACCACCTCAGATTTCATTTTACCCAAGATTGATCGATGAGCCCGGCGAATTTGGATCCACGCTCTATTTGCTGATTTTTTGGAACGAAAAGAGGCGAGATGCAAAGCCGGTTTTGGACCACCGGCAGAGGTTAAAACGGTGGTCTTAGCCTTGGAATTTTTTTTATCCTTAGCAACTTGGGTCACTACAGGTGAAAGTATTTTCTCTATTGCAACCTTTTCTTTTGTGTATTCACCTTTGGAAATAAGCCCACGTTCTTTAAGCATTTCGATGCGACGTACGGCCGCAGCCGCATCCATTAAACCCTTAGGCGCTATTGCTTGCTTTTCAGAAATTTTTGGATTGGCAGGCATTAAACCATCGATGATCATTTTGCGCTCGGCACCGTGTTGACGGATTGTAATTGCCCTAAGCTCTAAAGCCCGTCCAATTGCTTTTAACCGACGTGAGATTTGCTCTGCGTCGGGTACTGACCTTTTCAGGCCTATAGCTGGAGATTGCGCCGTTAGTTTGGTTAAAGCTCCTATATTCCTTTTCCGTCTAACAGCGTACTCAATAGGTGTTAACAACCCTTGATCTCGCAATTTCTTTAAAGTTTCAAACCTCGAAATTATATTTTTATCCCCCTCAGAAGTTCCTGACACATTTGGCATAGGTCTAGTGATAATAGTTTTTGGAAACGCGGGTGAACGTAAATCAGCAGCGGGAAGCCTATGTTTTTGCACAGGTGCGCTGGGTTTGCCAGGCGAACCGAAAGCACTCGACACACCCTTACTATCCAATAGGGATAAATTAAGCGAGGCAAGTTCTCTAACCGTTTGGGGTGCTAAATCATTGATTACTAGGAGCTTCTGATCGCTGCTGGGACGCATGGCAAGAACAGCCTCAAAGACCTGGCGAGCATGGTTAAGCTGACCACTATTTTGAAGTACAATGCCTTTACCAAACAACGCATAGACATCACGTGGATTAATCTTTAGGGCCTCATCAAAAAGGGCCTGCGCGGCTAAAAATTTACCCTTTGACAATTTTCCAAAACCACGTTCAGAAATTTCGGTACTTTCAGCTGGATTTGGATCTCTTTTTATATGATCCATCAAATTACTATTTTTTATAATTTCACACCCGCTAATAGCAATAAATGCAAATAGCATGACCCCTAACTTGAAAGTCTTGCGTCTAAAACTACGCCAATCAATATTTAATTTCATTACGCGCACCCCGCCTTAAGCTGATTAGAGCTAAATAACGAATTTACCATATTTTACTATATATTGTATAACATATATGGACAATACGCTAATAGCAGTAATACACACTATATTTAGCGTTTAAAACGATAAAAATCACGTTATTTGTGAATTTTTCCGGAAAATACGTTTTTTATTAGCAATCGCAACTTTGGTTGCCTATTTTTCCAGACAACTTGATGGCAATTAGCAGGATTGCTCTCTTGTTAAAATCGATCTTGATACCCGCGTTTTTTCAAGTTACTTATAATTGGAGAATCGCGTAATTTATCGATCCAAGGATATTGCCAATGCCATTTGCAGACGCCAAACGCCTAACAAATGCGGGCGCAAAACAAATGATGATCGCGGCCGTTGAAAAAGCTGAAGAATTCGGTATTCCAATAACAGTTGCAATCGTAGATTCTGGCGGACATATGATGCTTCTCGAGCGCATGGATGGTGGGCGTTTTCATACAGTCCACTCATCCACAACTAAGGCAATTTCTGCTGCATCAAATCGCCGTCCAACAACAATAAAAGGTGCTCAAGGTCAGGAGCTCGATACCCTCCACGCGCTAGGACTTTCACTAGCGGCTGGAGCAAACAGGTGGACCGCAATGGAAGGCGGCTTCCCAATTTTCTTTGACGGCGAGTGCGTAGGTGGTATAGGTGTCAGTGGAGGAGATTGGCAACAAGATCAGGATATTGCTGAGGCGGCGGTTGAGGCAGTTGGTGCCAATTATCACGATTAATTATCTCAAATTATAAAAATTCAAATCAAATCTAATTAAAGGGAGTTGTTAATGAAAATATCAAGAATTTTAATAATGGTTAGTGCTGCTATCATAGCGATGACAGCGAGTACTGTAAGAGCCGAATGGCCCTCAAAATCTATAGAATTTGTAATACCCTTCGGAGCGGGAGGTGGCGCAGACATAGAAGGACGGCTGATAGCAAAAGCAATGAGTAAAGAGCTTGGTCAGCCTGTCGTCCCAGTTAATAAGCCCGGTGGTGGTGGAGCTATAACTTATACGTATGTGAAGAATTCCAAACCTGACGGATATACAATTGCATGGAACTCAACTTCAATATTAACAACAACAAATATTGGAAATGTTCCATTTGACTATACCGCAATGGACCATATTGGGCAGGTTGCTCAACAACCGGTACCTTTCGTTGTAAAAAAATCTGCGCGTTGGAATACGCTGAAAGAATTTATGGCCGAATGTAAGTCAAAGCCAAAAACCTTAAAAGTAGCTTTTGCTGGATTTGGCAGTGCCACGCACCTAGCTGGAGTAGCTATGACCCAACTTATGGGATGTAAACCAATAATGTTACCAGTGAAAGCTCCTGATCGAAGAAAAATGATACTGAGTGGTGAAACTGATGCAGCCGTGGATATTTTCTTTGTTCCACTTAAGTTAGTTAAAGCTGGAAAAATGAAGTTCTTGGCTATTTCAAGTGGTAAAAGAAACCCTGCGGCACCAAACGTGCCGACAGCCCGTGAACTAGGAATGGACATGGAGTTTGATTTATTCCGAGGGTTATCAGTCGCAAAAGGAACGCCGGTAGCAATTAAAAACAAACTCGAATCTGCAATGATTAAAGCAGCTAACTCACCTGGTTTCAGTAAGCGCATGAAAAAGCTCAAACTTACGTTAGCTCCAATGGGCCAAAAAAAGTTTGCGGCAAAATTAGCTAAAGCGAATGCGAATATCGTGAGCATAATGAAACAAGCTGGAATGTATCAATCAAAAGCAAAAAAATAAAATCTGAAATAGAATTAAACCAAAAGTGTCTCGCCAAGTATTAATGGCGAGACACATAATTTTTATTTGATAGAAATTAAATTTTGAAATGCGGAAACATTTTTCCAAAAATTTAGCTGGCTATGATTTACCAGTTATTCATCAGCAAGCTAAAATAATTTGATTATCAAATGTTTTAATTTCCAATCCTATGAGAAACCATCCCAATGAATGAGATGCGTAAACGCAACCTGATAGCATCATTGATCTTATTATTATTTTGTGCTGGCTATGCCTATCTGACAGCTAATCTTGCCACTCGGGCTATCGAGAATACAACTCAACCTTCATTTTTTCCTTGGGTCATTACAGTTTGTCTCAGTTTTTTATCAATCATCCTTTTAATTCAAGCTATCTCTCAAAATTCGGAATTACAGGAACCTGTAAAAGTAAGCGGAACCAATATTCGGACCGTTTCCGGCTTAATTTTGTCAATATTTTATATGATAACCTTGCCCTTTTTAGGTTTTCTGATTGCTAATTTAATATTAGTCAGTGGACTTATGTATCTTTACGGAGAACGACGTACACCTAGAATAATGATAAATTCATTTGTAATTTCAACAGTGATTTTTTATTTATTTAGAGAAGTGTTCCAAATTCGTCTTCCTGCAGGTATTTTTGTGAGTATGCTATGATGGCTCCTGATATCTTGGATGGCTTGGCACAAGCTAGTCAATTTAATACTATTCTGGCGGTTGCCACTGGCTGTTTTATTGGTTTGGTGATCGGAATGATACCAGGCCTCACTATTTCGACTGGAATAATTATTGTTCTACCTCTTACTTTCGTCCTTGAACCCGATATTTCAATAGCTCTTTTACTAGGTTTATATGTAAGTGGAATGACAGGCGGAAGTTTTTCAGCAATTTTATTGAATATCCCGGGCACACCTTCCGCTTCAGCGACTGCGATCGATGGACACCCAATGGCTAAAAATGGCGAGGGTGGGCGCGCACTCGGCATTGCCATAAGTGCAAGTTTTATTGGCGGATTATTTAGTTTTTTCTGCCTTTATTTTATTGCCCCAGTGCTCGCTGAAATAGCGCTTAAATTTAAGTCACCGGACCTTTTTAGCCTAGTTTTCTTTGGCTTAACAGTAATATGCAGTTTTGCCGCAAAATCAATGGTTAAAGGCTTATTATCTGCAGTCATAGGGCTTATTATTGTAACAATTGGTCAAGACCCGATGATGGGAACAACACGATTTACCTTTGACCAAGTTAACCTAATCTCAGGCATTCATTTCCTAACCGCACTAATTGGTTTGTTTGCTATCCCACAGTTAGTCGATAACCTAACAGATATTGTGCATGGTAATGACAAAACCAAAACGACTTCAATAATTGATATGATTATCCCAAAAATTAAAGATCTCAAATTAATCCGTTTACCAATATCAATTGGAGCACCAATTGGTTCATTCTTAGGAATACTGCCGGGAGCCGGTGGTCCCATTGCTGCGTTCATTAGTTATGATTACGCAAAAAAATTAAGTAAGAAACCAAAAGAATTTGGCCTAGGTTCACCCGAGGGCATCGCAGCCCCAGAAGCTGCCAATAATGCCGTGACCGGTGGCGCTTTGATCCCAATGATGACATTAGGAATTCCAGGAGACCCAGTTACCGCTATTTTGATAGGAGCTTTATTGATACATGGGCTAGCTCCTGGACCTTTACTATTTGTTGAAAACGGTGATTTTGCTTATGGACTAATATTTTCGTTTTTTTGGGCTAATATTTTTAATATAGTTATAGCTCTTCTCGGAATAAGATATCTGGTAAGAGTCTTAACAATACCCAAAACTCTTTTAATGCCAATCATAGCTGTGTTATGCGTAATCGGGAGTTACGCGCTTCGGAATAATTTCTTTGATGTCTACGTGATGTTTGGCTTTGGTTTACTTGGTTTAGCCATGCGTTGGCTAGAAATGCCAATTGTACCACTATTGCTCGCAATGGTTTTAGGGAGGCAGTTAGAGGAACACCTTCGAGTATCTCTAATAAGCTCCCAGAATGATATTACAATATTTTTCACATCTCCGTTCAGCCTCCTCTTTATATGCCTATCTGTCGCTTCGATATTGTGGTCATTCTGGGCTGAACACAGATCCAGACAAAATGAATAACACACAAAACAAAATTAGGAGAAAATGACTATGAGTTCAGATGTAATCCGCGTCGCCTCGCTAGGCCTTGGGTGGTGGTCAGACGTGCTTGCTGATGGCGTTGTCAAAGCTAAAGGTATCGAGGTGGTATCCTGTTATACTCGCTCCAGAGACAAACGCATAAACTTCGCTAAAAAATACAACTGCGCTTATGCAGATAGCTACGAACAATTACTTGCAAACGACCAAATTGATGCAATCATTAATACTACCCCAAATAATATTCACCTAGAAACTACGCAACGAGCCGCTGAATCTGGCAAGCACGTGTTTCTTGATAAACCCATAGCAAACAGCGTCGGTGAAGGTATGCAAATTGCGAAGATCTGCCGTGAAGCAAAGGTAAAACTTTCAATTGGATTCCAACGTCGTCGCGAAAACCAATTTCGCTGGGTGCATGACGAAATAAAAGCGGGACGATTTGGTAAAATCGTGCAAGGGGAAGCTAATATTAGTCGCGATAGACTAGGTCAATTTGAAGCCGACCATTGGCGCTACACAGCAGAAGGAATGCCTGGAGGTGTCATGCTACAAATTGGACCTCATTATGTTGACGTTATGGAAATGCTGATGGGTCCAATTATAGAAGTATCCGGTATGTTATCACAACTTATACTGCCGGGTGATAATCCAGATGTTGCGGGGCTGGTTATGAAACATGATAATGGCGCTATTTCAACTTTAAATGCTGGCTATGCATCGGCGGGTGAAAACTATGTCATGAATATATATGGGAAAGAAGCATCGGCGCTTTATTCTCTAAATACCGGCATGTATCATCTCAAAAGGGGCGAAAAAACGCCTATAAAGAAAGAGTTTGAAGCAAATGATACAATTGCCGAACAAATGGAAGAATTTGGTAATTGTATTCGACATGATAGTGAGCCAGAGGTTGGTGGCGAGTGGGCGGCAAGATCACTCGCCGTTATTCGTGCGGGGGTTAAGTCCGCCCGTGAAAAACGATACGTTACCATTGATGAGATAATGGAAACTGGTGAGTAAAAAATAATTTATCTAATTGCAAAAAATTGGTTGTCTTAGTGACTTCAATTTTCAATTATAAAACAATGCATTCGTCAAATAAAGATGGTCTCGGCAATTTATTCGACACTCGGCCTTTAATGAACCAGCACGCATTGATTACCGGGGGATCACGGGGTATTGGTGCGGCCATTTCAAATGCTTTAGCAGCACTTGGGGCTAATATAACTTTGGTCGCCCGAAATAAAGAAAAATTGACGAAACAGGCTGAATATCTTGAAAATGAGTTTGGAGCGACCGTATTTCATTGTAATGCAGACGTTACAGTTGAAAAAGAGGTTGAAGAAGCTTTTTCTTTGGCTTTTAAAACAATGGGTCCAATCGAAATACTTATAAATAACGCTGGCATAGGGAAAAGCATGCCATTTCATAAAATGGACCTAGCGTTTTGGCAAAAAACCCTAGATTTAAATCTTACCGGTACATTCCTATGCACAAAGCAAGTATATGAAAATATGAGAGAACGTGGTTATGGTAGAATTATAAATATATCGTCCACAGTCGGTTTAAGAGGCTACCCGTATATAGCAGCTTACACAGCATCTAAACACGCAGTTATTGGCCTAACTCGAACTCTAGCTCTGGAAAGCGTCAAGAAGGGAATTACGGTAAATGCAATATGTCCAGGCTACACTGATACCGATCTAGTCGCTGAAGCTATCGATAATATTGCCTCCACTTCCGGACGAGATATTGACAACATAAAAACAGAAATCGAAAATATGAGTCCTATGGGTCGTCTCGTAACCCCGGAAGAGGTAGCGGAAAGCGCCGCTTGGTTGTGCCTTCCTTCATCTGCCTCAATTACCGGCCAATCTATTGTGGTTTCCGGTGGCGCAGTAATGTAATAAGGAATTAGACATGTCTGACACCACTTATCTAGACTGGCCCTTTTTTGATAAAACTCATCGAGAGTTTGCTGCCGATCTAACGACATGGGCAAAGAAAGAGATAGCTCCGCACGAGAACGACGACCACCATACAAACGATGCTTTGGATAACTCTTTCAAAAACATCATAAAAAAACTTGGTGAGGCCGGTTGGCTGAAATACACAATCCCAGCTGCATATGGCGGTGCTTTGGAACATTTTGATGTGCGCCATATCGCTTTGGCAAGATCAATCCTAGGTTATCATACCGGTATCGCTGATTTTGCATTCGCGATGCAAGGGCTAGGCTCAGGTTCAATAACCTTATTTGGTTCTAAAGAACTTAAGGAAAAATATCTACCCGACGTGGGGACTGGAAATCGCACAGCGGCCTTTGCAATTTCAGAACCCGAGTGCGGATCAGATGTTGCCTCAATGTCGACCGAGGCCAAACTCGACGGAAACCATTATGTAATAAATGGCGTTAAAACGTGGATTTCGAATGCTGGAATAGCTGATCAGTATGTATTATTTGCGCGAACTGGAGATGCGCCCGGGGCAAAGGGGCTTTCAGCATTCGTGGTTGATGCAGATAATCCTGGTCTTAAGATTACCGAGCGTATAAATGTTATTGCTCCTCATCCATTGGGCACCGTAACATTAACCGACTGTCGAGTACCTACTAGCAGTATGTTGGGAGAATCTGGCAGTGGTTTTAAGGTTGCGATGACAACACTTGACATATTCAGAACCACGGTCGGGGGGGCAGCGTTGGGTTTTGCCCGTCGGGCAATGGACGAAGCCATCGCACGGGCGAAATCGCGAGAGGCTTTCGGCAAAAAAATTTCTGAATTCCAGATAATACAGAGTAAAATCGGCGATATGGCTGTCAAAATTGATGCCGCAGCATTGCTTGTTTTCCGATCAGCCTGGGTAAAAGATATTCAACAAATAAGGGTTACAAGAGAAAGTTCAATGGCCAAGCTTTATGCCACCGAAAGTGCGCAAGAAGTTATTGATGAGGCTGTCCAGATATTTGGTGGAATGGGAGTTGTATCTGAGATGACGGTTGAACGCCTATACAGAGAAATTAGAGCTCTTCGCATCTATGAAGGAACCAGTGAAATACAGAAACTAGTCATTGCTGGTCAAGCGATGGCTGAATAAACCTGGTCAAAAATCCAGAAAAAATATTAACATTTATTCTACAGCCACCGGCGAATGCTTATCAGCATGTGAAATTGGCTTGTTCGCTCGCAATAATTCGGCCTGACGTAAATTCTCGTTTGATGCCTCTCTAAATGCTTGCTCCTTACCCCTTAGATATTGATCCGGCCAATATTGAGCATCCCAGTTGTAGTGCGCAGCTGCTTGCAAAGTAAAAAAGGGATTGCTGAGATGGGGGCGTGCAAGCGTAACTAAATCGGCGCGACCCGCTGCCAAGATCGTGTTCACTTGATCAGGCGTAGTTATATTGCCTACTGCCATAGTAGGGATCCCTGCCTCTAATCGTATCTGCTCACTCAAATGTGTCTGGAACATTCTACCGTAAACTGGCATTTGCTCCGAGGAAGTTTGGCCAGCCGAGACATGAATTATATCAGCACCATTTTCGTAAAATAATCGTGCAATCTCAACCGCTTCATCTCCAGAATTACCTTCCTTGCCAACCCAATCTTCAGCAGAAATGCGAACAGAGATCGGTTTTTCAGCTGGCCATGCTTCACGCACGTCCTTAAGTACTTCTAGCGGGAACCTCATGCGATTTCTGATGGATCCTCCATAATTATCATTACGAATATTACTAATGGGTGAGATAAAACTGGAAAGAAGATAACCGTGAGCGGCATGAAATTCTATCATATCAAAACCAGCCTCAGCAGCCATGATAGTCGAACGGACAAAATCATTACGCACTTTTTTCATATCATCTGCGTCCATTTCCTTTGGAATCTGACTGTCGGGTGTAAATGGAATAGGAGAAGCTGAGATAATTGGCCAAGAATCTTTCTCCAACGGCGAACCATTATTAACCCAGCCGACGTTACACGATGCTTTTCTACCGGCGTGGGCCAATTGCAGACAAATTTTTGAATTTGAATTTTTGTGGACAAACTCCACAACGCGTTGCCAGGCTATTGTGTGCTCTGACATATACATGCCCGCACATTCATGCGAGATACGTCCCTCTGAAGAAACATTTGTCATTTCAGTAATAACCAAGCCGGCTCCACCTTTAGCAAAATTACCAAGATGCACAAGATGCCAATCTGTTGGCGTTCCGCCATCAGCGGAGTATTGGCACATTGGGGCAACGACAACCCTATTTTGCAATAAAAGATTGCCAACCTTATATGGAGTAAACATGGGCGGTGGTGGATTATTAGTAGGCAAATCAATTTCCAAATCTCTACACACTAAATCAGCATACCAATGATTAATATCAGTCCCATAATTTGGATCTCGAAGACTTAGATTTTCATATGTCACAGATTTATTTCGACTCAAAAAATTAAACGCATACTGCTTGGGCGAAAGGTCGTTATAACGTCTAGCATTTTCATACCAGCTAAGGCTCACCATCGCCGTACGTTGAAGTCTTGAGATCACATCTTTTCTTTCCATCTCATAAGTCTTCAAGGCTCCTAAAATACTTCCATTTCCCTCGCACGCTTTCAATATGAAACCCGAAAGAGCAATTGCATCTTCCATTGCTATTTTAGTGCCCGAACCAATTGAGAATTGTGCTGTGTGAATTGCGTCACCGATCAGTACAATATTCTCATGGGACCATTTCTCAGCTGATATTACTGGAAAGTTTCGCCATATAGACTTATTGGACAAAAGACGATGCCCTGCCAACTCATCAGAAAAAAACCTTTCAAAATACGAAATTGTTTCATTTTCATCCGCTTTATCCAGACCTGCTTTTTTCCAGGTATCTTCATGCGTTTCCAAGATCCATGTAGAAGCTGCCTTGCCAATACCTTGGCCGTATTGATATGCGTGATTGTAAAACCAGCCATGTTCATTCTCTTTAAATATAAAAGTAAATGCATCAAATTTCTGTGTAGTTCCTAGCCATACAAATTTAGTTTTTCTCATGTCAACTGTAGGTTTCAAATGAGCCTTAAGACTTTCTCGGACGAAACTGTTAACGCCATCTGCTGCCAAAACTAGGTCGGCATCCTGTAATTTTTTAAAGTCCTTAACCACTGTCTCGTATTTTATTTCGACGCCAAGATCGAGGCAACGTTTTTGGAAAATATTTAAAAGTGTCATCCTAGCCATACCGGCAAATCCATGCCCCGCCGATCGTATTCGCTCTCCACGATATCGAACCTCGATATTATCCCAATACGCAAATTGTTCCTTAATTGCGCGGTAAGTTACTGGATCTTGCCCCATAAAATTCTCAAGGGTTTCATCCGAGAAAACTACTCCAAAACCAAAAGTGTCATCAGGCCTATTCTGCTCATATACCGTTATTTGATGCATAGGATTTGCTAATTTCATTAATATGGAGAAATATAGACCACCAGGTCCACCACCAATAACGTTGATTTTTAAGGATTTTACCACCATTAACTCCGCGGGCATTTTAAACACTTAAATACGATTTAATTAATTAAATCTCTATTATGATTCTACCAAAAAAAAATAAAACGTCGACCATAATCTCTCTTATGAGTTAGAATGATATAAATTAATGGTGGCTCTAGGAGTAAATCATGCCAGACGTAGTTAAATTGTTTCATAATCCAAATTGCAGTAAGTCACGAGCAACACTTCAACTGCTTGAAGAATACAACACCAAACCGGAAATCATCGAATATCTAAAGACACCTTTAGATAAAAATGTAATAGAGGATATATTAGAGAAATTAGGTAAAGCTCCTCGCGATATTATGCGAAAAAATGAACAAATATATCGTATTAATAAGCTAGAAGATGAAAATTTATCTCGCCCCCAACTGATCGAAGCAATAATTCGAGATCCAATCTTGATGCAAAGGCCAATCGTGCTAGCAAATAATAAAGCCGCCATTGGCCGACCACCAGAATCTATCCTAGAAATCATCTAAGCCAAATAAATCGTAGATGATGTTCTAAGCAAACTAGACAAGATTAAATTTACCGCTTAATTAAGTACAAAAAATAAGACAGCGGATAATAGCTAGCAAAAGCCAGATTCGTATAAATTATTCGGGAATGGAGATGGTCTGTGCAGCCATTTTACCATTCCGACCTTTGACCAATTCATACTCGATTTTTTGCCCTTCTTCTAAACTTGTTAGACCAGCTTGCTCCACAGCCGAAATATGGACAAAAGCATCTTCGCCTCCATCATCTGGCACCACAAATCCATAACCTTTCTGCAGATTAAACCATTTTACAATCCCAGTTGGCATCAAATTAACTCCTCACCTGAAATAATCGCGTATAATATAACGTTAAACCGGATTTTGTAATCCAAATTTATAAATGAGCCAATTACTCTCTGAAAAAATGACCAAGGCTCAAGAATAAACGGATATAATTACTTTTTTTTACAATGGATGGAAAAAAATCTCAATATTGAAAAGAAAAATAAATAGCAACCTTTACACCTAGGACGGCCTTTTATACGAATTACCCCTCAATTGCAGGCGGATCAGGTAAAATTGCAACAAAATCCTCAGTTTCACTCTTAAGTTCGGCATGAACTATAATATTTGACATTAATTCCATTGAGGTATCAATAACCCAACGTGTTTGAATCTCTCCTGTAATATTCTTTGACTCTTTTATCTCTGGTAAAATTTGTTGCTGAAGAAAACCGGCCACGCCTGCAAAGGCCCGGGCCGTTATCCGTAATTTATTTTTTTCGATTGTAAAAGTAGTATCATTTTCCAATATTTTTGCGATGTGGTTGAGCTCCGCCATCATACCACCAATTTCCGGGGTATCTAGGGTAGTTTTCTTTGCCACAAAACGTAAATAACTAGCATAGAACTTGTAATCACTCATCAAGGATGTCTTTACTCCCAATTTAACAGCTCCATTTTATAGCATAAGAGAACGATTTGCTTAAAGAAACTCCAGAAATCTACGTTGATGCTGATGCCTGCCCTGTAAAAGATGAAGTTATCAAAGTTGCAAATAGACACAGAATAAATACCTACATGGTTAGCAACGGCGGAATCCGCCCTTACTTATCTACCTTTATTAAACTTATCATAGTGGGCAAAGACGCAGATGCAGCAGATGACTGGATTGCCAAAAATATCCAGACCGGAGATATAGCCATTACTAATGATATCCCATTAGCTGCACGTTGCCTAAAAAAAGGGGCCTCAGCTATTAGGCCTAACGGCAACTTATTCAACGATAATTCCATTGGGATGGCCATGGCAACACGCGAACTAATGCAGATGTTGCGAGAAAGCGGTGAAATAACAAGTAGAACTCACCCTTTTTCAAAAGCAGATCGTTCCGAATTTCTCAAATCCCTTGAAATGGTTTTTCAAAGCCTCAAAAAATAGACCTAAAAAATGCCGGCAAGATAGGAAAATATGCACAATAATAAATTGTATATTATTTACAAAGTTCCATGCCGCAAAATAATAATAAATAAATCAATTAGCATCGCATTAAAACAGACCGAGTAAAGCGACCATTTCCAACCAATAGTATAAGATGGAATACCGGTAAATCTTGACATAAAAAGTGTGGTTCCTGAATAAGGAGAGATCATTGTTGCTAGCCCCCAACAACCAAGGTAAATCAGCGCTAATATCCAATCTCTTAAACCTATCATATCAGGCGAAAAAATCGCACTGAATGACAAGACCACAATGATAGGATGGAGCCCTATAAAACCAAAGAATAGGAAGAAAAATGTAAGAAGAACGATGCGCAAATCCAACCAAGGCACCACCGTATTGAGTAAAGTTGGCATATTCTCTGTCGGAATAACGCTAGCTATACCCAAGCCAAAGACATTCGCTGCAACAAACATCAATGTTTCATTCCTTAAATTAGCTAAACCGTTAATGACCCGTTTAATCATGAATGTGACGGGCTTAACTTCATCTGGATATGTTCCTTTTTGTATAAAATACCAGATTATGCCGAAAGACGGGCAAGCTAGTCCAAGAGCAATTGGAATACTAACATTAGTTAAATTTAAGATAAGCATGACTATAAATATTAAGAGAGTTAAAATAAGAATGGTTTTTAAAACCGCTAAATTTGATTGCATTGGAACTATATGCTCACTCTTGATCTTCTTATCACGCGCATAACGTAATCGATCAAATAACCACCCGCCTAAAATCATCACAATTGCCATAGCCATGCCCTGCGTCGCTATTTGTGGCCAAGAAACAGTTGGAATTGCGATCAAAACAACAATCATACCAATATAAAAAGGTGACCATGCAGAAGCGCTCGTAAAACCGTGCATTGTTGCCACGCATAGACGGCGATGCAGAACCACATCGTGACGATCTTTCAGCAATGGAGAAAGTAGTCCTACGGCGGCAACATTCAAAAATGCCCCTAAAACATGAATACCTATAGATAAACCTAGAAATCGTCGCCCAGGGGGTTGGTTCAAAATTGCATCTCGAACTATTGCCAAAGAAGGACTGTTGTTAACAGGCCTCTGCAGCCAAGCTATAGCAAAAAAAAGCAATAAGAATACACGCGAACGTTCAATTCCATCAACCAATGTTTCTTGAAAATTTCCATTTTCATTTGCAGCTATTAGTCCTATTATTAATAAGATTACCCCAGCAAATTTTTGCGGAAGTGGAACATCCTTGAATTGCAGCACAATATAGATGATTATCAAACCCACCGTAATGGGCATAATCCAATCCACTTTTATAAAGGCGTCAAGGATTACAAACACACAAAAGCTGAAATATATCCACGCCGAAGTAATTGTTAACGCACGCCCCATAAACTTTCTCAAACTATTAGCTAACTAACTATTGAAAACATTTCACTCATACGTTTCTATAATAGCTATAATATTGCAAGTTTAATCAAACCCAATCTTTTAGGATATAGAATGATGAGAATTACTGGTGGATGTTTATGCGGTGCTATACGATATGAAATAAACGGCCAACCTTTCCGGATAGCTAATTGCCATTGTGATGATTGCAGGAAAGCCACTGGATCAGCATATGCGACTAATTTATTTTTTAAAGAAAATCAGATTACAATTCTCCAAGGTGTTCCAAAAAAATTTGAACACCTAGCAGACAGCAATAGTACCATGACAAAAGAATTCTGTAATAACTGTGGATCCCAAGTTTTCGGCAGCGGCACCAATCGTCCTGGAGCTAAGAATGTTAAAGTAGGAAGCATTGATGATGCAAATTTTGTAAAGCCGGAGGTTAATCTTTATACAGCTCATGCATTAAATTGCACATACATTGATAATGACATTGATAATTTCGAAGGTATGCCCCCTTCAAAATAAACTAACATTAAATTATCGCTCCATGGTTTTTGCCCATTGAAAGCCGCAAGAAATAGATAGTTTATTGTATCAATGATTTGGGACAATGGGCTAATTTGATACGCCCCATAATCAAACTCCGCCGGAATTTATCTTAAACTGAAGATCTGTTTAACACGGGTCAGGATACGTTATATTGTTGATCTCCCACTATACCATTTGAAATTTGATATCTTTCTATACCAAAAGATATTTACATAATTTTCCACATTTTTTTTCTAAAGAACTGTGTGTAAAATGATAAGAACTAATAAAATCTATTTTAATCAATATAATACATACGAATATCTATGTGGATACTTATTGAATAATGGGGGAAACAAAACAAGAACTTTATTGATTTTCTAGCCTATGTGGGTCACAATTTAAGTTAAAAATTTTTATGATTATAAATCATAACAAGGTGTAATTTCAACATGGCATCCTTATCTCCAATTTCACAACAAATCTGGGATATGAAATATCGCCTAAAGACCATTGAAGGTACGCCTATAGATAAAACAATTGATGATACTTTCCGCCGGGTCAGTCTAGCTCTGGCTGAATCTGAAACTAATCCTGACATTCACATTGAGACATTTCATGAAGCTCTTCGGGAATTCAAATTCTTGCCGGCTGGTCGAATAATGTCAGGTGCAGGTACTAAACGCGATGTTACACTTTTCAACTGTTTTGTAATGGGTGATATACCAGACAATATGCCAGGCATTTTTGAAAGTTTGCGGGAGGCTGCACTTACTTTACAACAAGGCGGCGGTATCGGGTATGATTTTTCAACACTCCGTCCAAAAGGTCATCCAGTAAAGGGGGTTGCCGCCGACGCTTCTGGTCCACTTTCCTTTATGGACGTTTGGGATTCTATGTGTCGCACAATTATGAGCGCCGGCTCTCGCCGTGGAGCAATGATGGCCGTAATGCGTTGTGACCATCCAGATATAGAAAACTTTATAACCGCAAAACAGGAGCCTGGGCGGCTTCGAATGTTTAATCTTTCTGTACTTATTACCGATGAATTTATGCAGGCTATTAGGGAAGATTCTAATTGGGAACTAGTTTTTGATGGAACTGTTTTTCACAGCCTCAAAGCACGCGAACTCTGGGAAAAAATTATGCGAGCGACCTTTGCTTATGCTGAACCTGGTGTAATTTTTATAGATCGAATAAACCACCTAAATCCCATTTCTTATTGTGAAACAATCCACGGCACAAACCCATGCGGCGAACAGCCACTGCCACCTTATGGCGCATGCCTTTTAGGGTCAATCAATCTGACACAATTTATAAAAAACCCTTTCACCGATGCGGCCACACTAGATATTAAAAAATTGGGGGAAATTGTTGGTACGTCGGTAAGAATGCTAGATAACACAATAGACGTTTCGCGCTTTCCTTTGAGGGAGCAGGAAAAAGAAGCCAAGGCAAAACGCAGGATCGGATTAGGTGTTACCGGTCTCGCCGATGCTTTTATCATGTGCAACGTGCGCTATGGATCTGCTGAATCCGTCCGTCTTACTAAAATCTGGCTCAAAACAATTCAGCGTCAATCCTATTTAACCTCGATTGAGCTAGCTAAGGAGAAAGGTGTATTTCCCCGTTTTGATAATGTTAAATATGTTTCTAGTCACAAAATTCAAAATTTAGATGAAGATATTTTGTTGGCACTTAGCAAATTTGGTATTCGTAATTCTTTGCTAACATCTATAGCCCCTACCGGCACAATTTCTTTATTGGCAAATAACGTATCTTCTGGCATTGAGCCAGTTTTCAGTTTTTCCTATAAGCGACATATTTTAATGCCCAATGGCGAACGAAGAAATGAAGAAGTAACTGATTATGCCCACCAATTATTTAGACAACTCAAAGGGGAGAATACTCCATTAACTAGTTCTTTTGTTGATGCTCAGGAACTATCCCCAAAGGATCACTTAGTAATACAAGCTGCAGCCCAGGAATTTATCGACAGCTCAATTTCAAAGACTATTAATTGTCCCGAAAATATAGATTTTGAAAAATTTAAAGACATTTATATTCAAGCGTATGAACTTGGGTGCAAAGGATGCACCACCTTTCGACCCAATGAAATAACTGGAACGGTGCTCGAAACAATCAAATTAAACGAAAACCAGGGTAATAAAAAGGATCAAAAAGAACTTCCTTTAGAATTACCGGAAAACGCCATAGCCGGGGCCAACTCAATTCCACAAGATTTGGGTGATAGTGGAATCCTTCATTATTTGACACAACCGCTCAACAGACCAGAAGCACTTGAGGGTGCAACATACAAGATTCTTTGGCCGGAAAGTGATCATGCCCTTTACATCACGGTTAACGACGTTGTTCAGGATGGACGGCGCAGACCCTTTGAAGTTTTTATCAACTCAAAAAATACCGAACATTTTGCTTGGTCAGTAGCCTTAACTCGAATGATTTCAGCTGTATTCAGAAGAGGGGGGGATGTATCTTTCGTTGTCGAAGAACTAAAAGCTGTATTTGATCCAAGAGGAGGCCAATGGCTGAAAGGACGTTATATACCATCCTTGCTCGCGGCAATTGGATCGGTTCTTGAAGAACACATGGTCGCCATTGGGTTTATCAAAATGCAAAATGCATTAGATGAAGATGATATTATTACCAAACCTAAAATAATGACCTTGCATGATAGCGCCGAAGAAAAAAATAATAGATTCCGGCAATGCCCAAAATGTGGCCAAGCTGGCTTAATTCGACAGGAAAGTTGCGACACATGCACTAACTGCGCTTATTCTAAATGCAGCTAATATTATTCCAACCAAAATTAAGCACATGTGTCTAATATAATCTCGACTAATCACCATAACTTTAGTTGTAAAGCACTTTCTAATTTTTTGGGAGGTGTTCACCCTTCAAAAGACTATCGACAATTATTCGAGTTTTAGAGTCCCCGTCACCATCACCTGTATTTTCCCCTGTAGCTGCGACGATCCACGCCTTAACAGCATCTGCATCTACTGGGGTTTTCTTGATCAACTCAACTAAAATGGCTTCTATAGCAATTATGTGTGCTGCTATGTCATCCAATTGGTCAAAACTTCCTTCCACACCTTCCCTTATTGCTACAAGATCAGTTTTTAAATCAAGAACATTTTTCTCTACTTCTTTAATTTCGTCAAAGAACATTTAGTCCTCCTGAATTGAATCTCTATAATTACAATACATACCTACAACGACAATGTCATCTTCCAATCTAAGTATTATTTCCTACAAAAGATCTTAGACCGATTTGTTTAGTAAATCAGAATATTAATACAATATTTTTGAAAAGTGGATCCGTTAATCACGCCTCAGATTATTATATTTTTGCCTTTTATAGGCTTTCTTGTATAACAGGCAAAAGTTAATAATCAACAAAAATACTTACCTAAATTAATGTGTTTCCACAAGATTGATTCTGGCTCATTTTTACAATTGAAGCGATTGCCTTTATTATATTTTTTGCTATTGTCCAAGCTTTTGTTCCAAACCCTTTCTCTTAATACTGGATGATGAAGTGGTTCGATTAGATAAAATTTATACACGTACTGGCGATAAAGGTGAAACCTCACTGAGTGATGGTAACCGAGTTGTTAAATATGACTTGCGAATAAGAACCTTTGGTACGGTTGACGAAGCGAATGCCCATATTGGATTAGCGCGGCTAGGTATCAATAGTGCGTCAGATGTCATGCTTTCACGCATCCAAAATGACTTGTTTGATTTAGGGGCTGATCTAGCTCGCCCCATCCAGACTGATTCTTCTGAGGAAGAACTTCGAATCGTTCAAAGTCAAATCACTAGGCTAGAAAGTGAAATTGATGAAATGAACAGTTCATTAAATCCATTAGAGTCCTTCATTCTACCTGGCGGCAAATCTAGCGCAGCCCATCTTCACGTTGCTAGGACTGTTATTAGACGGTCGGAACGCCTTGTTACAAAGTTAATATTGGAAGATAATAGTCTAGGCAAAACAAATCCATTAGCTGCGATTTATTTAAATAGATTATCCGATCATCTATTTGTTCTCTCCAGAAAGATAAATGATAACGGCGCTGCAGATATATTGTGGGAACCAGGTAAGAATCGATAAGATGAAATCAACTATCACTGGAAGGGGTACTCCCTAAAACCAAATAAAACGCATTATTGAGGTCTTTAAATTAACAGAAAAAATCTATACAAAAGCGAGTTCCGACTTTAAAAGGCCCTATAAGGCACCCTTTCAAACGCAATAACCTATACTAATTTGGCACATTAATGGACAACGTCAAGAGGCGACGATAATAATTTCGATAGACCTATTGAAAAATTTTAGATATATGTACTAAATAATATAATAATTTAGAGGAAACCAGATGAAAATTCTTGTCGCGGTCAAACGCGTGATTGATTATAATGTTAAAATTCGGGTTAAAACGGATCACACTGGTGTTGAAACAGCAAACGTTAAAATGTCCATGAACCCGTTTGATGAAATTGCTGTTGAGGAAGGCGTGCGCTTGCGTGAAAATGGAAGTGCTGAAGAATTAGTTTCAATTTCTATTGGACCTAAAGAAGCACAAGAAACTATCCGCACCTCATTAGCCATGGGTGCAGATCGAGGCATCCACGTCATTATTGACGAAGAAATCGAACCGCTTGCAGTGGCAAAAATTTTAAAGGCTATCTCTGAAAAGGAAAACCCTGATCTAATAATTCTCGGTAAACAGGCCATTGATGACGATAGCAACCAAACTGGCCAAATGCTTGCTGCTTTATTAAACAGACCCCAAGGAACATTTGCTTCTGAATTGTCAATTAATGGAGATCTTGCGCACATCACTCGCGAAATAGATGGTGGGCTCGAAACAATCAACCTTAAATTACCAGCAATCGTAACCACGGATTTGCGCTTAAACACTCCCCGTTACGCATCTTTACCAAATATCATGAAAGCCAAAAAGAAAATAATTGATGAAACAACCCCTGCTAATCTTAACGTCGATATTTCTTCTCGTTTAACCACTTTGAAAGTAGAAGAACCTTCATCCCGCGAGAGAGGGGTTTTTGTTGATGATGTTAGCCAATTGGTTAGAAAACTGAGAAATGAAGCCAAAGTTATATAGAAAGCACCCAGAATGACGATTTTAGTTATAGCAGAACACGATAACATGAACCTCAAAGGTTCAAGTTTGAATACAATAACTGCAGCCTCAAAACTCGGACCCGTGACGATTTTAGTGGCTGGTAGTAAATGTACGGGTGTTGCTGACAAAGCGGCCAGTTTATCTAATGTATCAAAGGTGCTATTGGTAGATGATCCACAATATGCTAATGCTTTAGCTGAAGTCTATACACCATTAATTTTGAATTTGGCTAATGATTATACCCATATTTTGGCTCCAGCTTCGACATTTGGAAAAAACCTTTTGCCTAGGGTAGCCGCTAAATTAGACGTGCAACAAATTTCAGAAATTACCGCTATTCACGATGAGAAAACATTTGAGCGCCCAATCTATGCTGGAAATGCTATAGCTACTGTACAATCAAACGATCAAATTAAACTACTAACGGTTAGGGCTACAGCTTTCGATGCAGTTCAAGAAAATGGAACGAAAGCTGAAGTTAGTCTGATTGATGCAGCTGAGAATCCTAATCAATCAGAATTTATTAGTACTCAATTAAGTAAATCTGACAGACCAGAATTGACCCAAGCTCAGATTGTCATTTCTGGTGGAAGAGGTATGCAAAATGGCGAAAATTTTGCTATGTTAGAAAGAATAGCTGATATACTAGGTGCTGCAGTTGGTGCGTCTCGGGCAGCGGTTGACTCTGGCTTTGTTCCCAACGACTACCAAGTTGGTCAAACTGGTAAAATTGTTGCACCTGAGCTTTATATAGCGGTAGGTATATCTGGCGCTATACAGCATTTGGCTGGGATGAAAGATAGTAAATTTATTGTTGCAATTAACAAAGACGAAGAAGCTCCAATTTTCCAAGTCGCAGATTATGGACTAGTTGCGGATTTATTTGAAGCCGTCCCAGAATTAGAAGCTGAATTAAAAAAATAAGATCAACCCGTTGCAAACAAAGAACGGACTAAAAGATGAAATTTGAAATAAATAATATCGGTGTCATAGGTGCTGGCCAGATGGGTCTTGGAATAGCACACGTATGCGCCGCTTCAGGAAATAATGTAATTCTTATCGATATAGATAAAGACATACTGGAAAAAGCTAAAGCAATAATTGATCAAAACCTAGGCCGACTGGTCTCTCGTGGTAAAATCACTGAGAAGGAAAAAAAATCGACTTTGACAAAGATTTCCACAAACACCAGATATAATAGCTTAAGCAAATGTGATCTGGTTATCGAAGCTGCCACCGAAAATGAAGAAATTAAAAAGACTATTTATTCGCAAGTCTGTCCAATTTTAAAAGAAAATACAATTTTGTCCACCAATACATCCTCAATTTCAATTACACGGCTTGCGGCCCAAACTGACCGCCCAGATCGTTTTATAGGCATCCACTTTATGAACCCAGCCCCATTGATGGAATTAATAGAATTGATCAGGGGAATTGCAACCGATTCAGAGGTTTTCGAGACGATCCGAGACTTTGCCAACAAATTAGGAAAGACAGCTGTTAGCTCTGAAGATTTCCCTGCGTTTATAGTTAACAGAATTCTTCTGCCTATGATTAATGAAGCTGTTTACACACTTTACGAAGGCGTCGGTACCGTCGCAGCAATTGACACTGCCTTAAAACTTGGCGCTCATCATCCGATGGGGCCATTGGAGCTGGCCGACTTTATTGGTCTGGACACCTGCCTCAGTGTAATGCAGGTACTTCATGAGGGATTAGCAGATACGAAATATCGCCCGTGCCCCCTTTTAGTGAAATATGTTGAAGCTGGTTGGCTTGGCCGCAAAGTAGGAAAAGGATTTTATGACTACGAGGGAGGGGTACCCATTCCCACACGCTAAAAAAGCTAGCTAACTAATGTAACTCCGCCCTTAATTTCTGGCGAAGAGCATCAATAGGTGTCATTTGGCCCTTGATATCTAAATGCCAAAAAGTCCAACCATTACATGCAGGCGCATCTTGAACTAGAGCTCCCACACGATGGATTGAACCCCTAAATTCAGAACTAATAATCGACCCATCAGCCCGTACTTTAGCAGTGTGACGTTGACGAGTATCACTTAGAACCGTCCCTGGCTCTAACAGACCTCTTTCAACCAACCAACCAAATGGAATACGTGGTTCTTTCTTCTTTACAGGTGTCGTAACGAGACTAATATCTGAGGGAACTGGGATCCTTGATAAACGTTCTTTAGCAACGGCAACATATTTCCTATCTCGCTCAATCGCAATAAAGTTTCTAGCAAGTTTTTTTGCTACAGCACCTGTTGTTCCTGAACCAAAGAATGGATCAAGCACCACGTCTCCTGGATCTGTAGATGCTAATATAATACGGTGCAAAAGTGACTCTGGTTTTTGTGTAGGATGTGCTTTTTTCCCATCTTTCTTATTTTTTATACGCTCATTGCCATTACAAATAGATAATAGCCAATCTGATCGCATTTGCAGGTCATCATTTAAAGACTTCATTGCATCATAATTAAATTTATATTTTGCTCCTTTGCCCTTGGAACACCAGATCAATGTTTCATGGGCGTTTGTAAACCGTTTTCCCCTAAAGTTAGGCATAGGATTTGTTTTCCGCCAAATCACATCGTTTAATATCCAAAAACCCATATCTTGAAGCGCCGTGCCAACGCGAAATATATTGTGGTAACTACCAATAACCCATAATGAACCGGTTTCTTTTAAAACTCTTCTAGCTTCGGTTAGCCAAGATCTCGTAAACTTATCATATACAGCAAAGCTCTCAAATTGATCCCAATCATTATCAACAGCATCAACTATAGAATTATTTGGACGAAGCAAATCCCCCGCTAATTGCAAATTATACGGTGGGTCTGCAAAAATAAGGTCAACAGAGGCGCTTGGGAGTGTTTTCATCTCATCAATGCTATCGCCTTCGAGAATTTGATTTAAATTTAGTATTTTGTGACCTGCCATAATTCCGGCATACTGATTCTTTTGGGAATCCTCGTCAAGAATTATTTGGATTCAACAACTTAGCGAACATTAATATCCCTAAATATAGGAGTTAGGACTTATTTTAACCCAATATATTGATTATTGGCTTATAACTTTTCCGGTGGTACTTGGTGACCCCAAATTTTTCTAAACCCTCTTTGTGCTTCTTTGTGCCATACCCCATATTATATTCCCATGAGTAACCTGGGAATTTACGCCCAAGCTTAATCATTAATTTATCACGAGTAACTTTGGCTATGATCGAAGCAGCTGCAATCGAATTAGAACGCTCATCCCCTTTCAGGATTGCTTCAGCCTCACACTCAATCAGCGGGACTTTATCGCCATCAATTAAACAATAATTTGGAGCTATAGAGAGGTTCCCTAAAGCCCTATCCATGGCCAGAAATGTAGCCTGTAAAATATTGATTCTATCAATCTCTTTAACGCTAGCTAATCCAATACCAATATCCGCATTATTTTGTATAATATTGAACAGCTCTTCTCGACGCTTTGGTGAGAGCTTCTTAGAGTCATTAAGACCAATTTTTATAAAACATGGCCATCTCTTTTTACAAATTACAACTGCAGCAGCTACTACTGGTCCAGCCCAAGATCCCCGACCCACTTCGTCAACCCCAGCAATACGACTGTAACCTTTTCTGGAAATTATAGATTCTAAGGTAAAATCCGGCATCCGCTAAATTAGCCTCCCGCTTATACTGTTAAGATCTATTTTCAAATTGTGGCCAGACGAATCTGCTATATAACCAATGAGCCAAATTAACTCTTAACCGAGCTCCCAATCTTCTGGAAATAAGTGTGCCCCCTTGTTGTTCAACTTAAGCATAAAGCTGCGATTAACCGCTGAAACAGGTAAATTATCATAAAGATGGGGGAATTCCTCCTCGTTACGTGACAACTCCCACTTTAAGGCAGAACCTAGTTTTTGTGAATCGACCTCTAGCAAAATTAGGTTATCTTGACCTGCTCGATGCTTTGCTGCACTCCCTACGACCTGCAGCCCAGTAGAGAAATGAATAAACCCATCTTTCTGATCTTGCGACGATCCTCTATAAAATCCAGAAGTCTTGGCAGAATCCCAATCTTCTATTTGGCAAATGTGATAAATTAACCTAGTAGCCATAAAATCAGACAGACAACCTTGCTTTTAACGCACGGAGATAACGAAGATCCATTTTCTCAAATTCACCATCACTTATATCGTTCTTATATTCATCAAGTTCCTGTATAGTAGAATCAGATACCTTCATATTTCGAATAGAATTAATTAGAGTTTCTGCTTCTCGGCGCTCTTCATCACTCAAGGGTTCAAAATTATCATCAATATATTCTGCTTCGTCACTTTCTGACTTTTCAACGTGAGCATCAGCGATACCACCCTCTCTTTCGCCATCTTGGGATATCAGAAGATCATCCCAAGAAACACCAGCAACCGTCATTTTTGCATTAATATCCCGAACTGCTGATAGAATTTCACTATCTTCTTCACTTTTCAATCTTTCCAAAAGAACAAGAAAGTCATCTCTTTCTAGGTCTGTTCTCATATTATTCTCCAAATCAAACTCTATAAGCCAAGGGTCTTTTTTTGTTCATTCTTGTAACCAATAATTATTCTCTTTCCAATTTCAAAAACAGGACGTTTTATAAGCGCTGGTTTATTAAACATCAAATTTACAGCTTTTTCTCTAGTCAAATCAGCTTTATCATCTTCGCTCAACCTTCGCCAAGTCGTACCTTTTCGATTAAGCAACAAATCATATCCCAACAACCTCTGCCATTCGTTAATCTTAGCAAGGTTAAGTCCGTCACGCCTAAAATCACAAAATTCATAAATAACACGAGCCCTTTCCAAATCTTTTATCGCCCGTCTGCAAGTGTCACAATTTCGTAATCCGTATATTCTAATCATTGTTAACAAATGACCACGGGTCATCAACAAAAACAAGATTTAAAAAAAATTATTCTAAATTACAATATCACAAGCCAGCAAATCCTATGCTTTACCCAGACCCACTTGAACAATATTACGAGTCATACCTATTTGGAAGAATAAACCTAAAGTGTGAAGGCCTGAAATTATTTTTTCAGGGAACCTTATCCAAATTCTTGAACCCGTGCTTTCGAGTGAGAAACTTGATATCGTTGCTCTAACACCCTCAAGTCACACAGCACGTTCTTGTTTTCCTCCTATAGCTGCAAGCTTCTGATAAAGCTCCGTGTAAAAAACCTCAACCGGAAAATTAGCTCAACCCAATATGTCTAATTTGATTTCCCCAGACTCAATTAGGTGTTGAAGTTTTCTCCAATCCTATATGGACCGGTCAGAAACCCATAACGCTACAAATAAAACAAAAATAACCCCGGCAGCTAGAAATCTAACATCGCGCTTTACGATAGGTAAATTTAAGATTAGAAAAGCTGTCAATTAATTCATTAATAAAATAACCATACCAGATAGAAAGTGATAGAGGTGAAAATGCCTGATGCCAGTATGGAGACGGTTGATGAAATTGGCTTAGCCATAATTGGATGCGGCACCATCGGTCGTATTCGTGCCAAATATGCTCGGGAGTATCCGGGAGTAAAATGGTTGGGGCTTTGCGATGTCAATGATGAACTTGGCAAACAACTGGTAGCAGATACTAAAGCAGACTTTTATACAAATGATTTTAATGAGTTGATCAAACGGCCTGAAGTAAATGCTGTTATGATAATAACAGATGAAAATAAACATACTGATCCAACATTATTAGCAGTAGAAGAAGGACATAAACTTTTTATAGAAAAACCTTTGGCAACCGAGGCCCGCGAATCAGTCCAAATATTAAAAGCAATTGAAAGCGCAAATTTAGACGCTTGCGTCGGTTACACTCAACGTTTTCGCCGCAGGTTCCTAACTGTAAAAGAGCGTCTAATAAACGGCCAAATTGGCGACGTGCACTCGGTTACCACGCGCGCATTCATGAACCGAATGGTCCCAATTGCTACTATAGCTAAAACTAATGCCCGACATAACTTAACACCCATGGTAGTTTCCGGCACCCATTCTTTAGATATGTCAATGTGGCTTATGGAAGGCAAAAAACCAGTCTCTGTTTATGCCAGATCCGTTGAAAAAGTTCTTAATGAATGGGGCACAAAAGACTCAACCTTTGGTATTTTTACAATGGATGATGGCACACTATTTTCCATGAACATTTGTTGGGCCTTACCGGAGGTTTGGCCGGGTACAGTTTATGGGTTAGAAATTGGAATAGTTGGTAAAGAAGGTGTTATTGACATAGAAGATACACATAGAGATTTGGTCCTTGCTACGAACGAAAAGCTTCCCGGAGGATATATTTCTGGTGGCTATGAAGCACCTGAACGTCATGTTGATTTCATGACCTCCTATCCCCCCGGCGACCTTTGGAATGGACAACTTTATGGGCCGATGCGTGAAGAAACTATTGGTTGGTTTACAAGAATAATGATGGGTACACCAACCCCGCATGCAACGGCTGCCGAAGGTCATGCAAACTTAATGTGCACAATGGCTATGGATCTCTCTGCAAAACGAGGGGCTGAAATCGATTTGCCAATCGATCCAGAGGAATTCTATAAGTAAAATTCTTTTAGCTCAAATATGAGATTCTGCCGCAGTACTGGCT
>CAZXGI010000007.1:6934-33636 GCA_964639965.1 uncultured Rhodospirillaceae bacterium | reverse complement strand
GTTGCTTATATGGATGCCGGGATGACTGGTGGAGGCGCCCAAGGAGCCGACAACGGCACAATGACGCTAATGATTGGCGGGGATCCAAAGGTCTATAAAAGAACCGCACCTATACTCTCCCCAGTAGCTAAAAAGCTTATATATATGGGCAAAAGTGGAACGGGCCATACGATGAAGGTCGTACACAATCTAATCACTCATACTAATTTCTTTGCGCTCTGCGAGGCTGCACATCTAGGGCGACGTGCCGGAATCAAATTAGAAGATCTAATTGAGGTTTTTAACCATGGTAATGCACGAAGCTTCATTTCTGAAAAACGTTTCCCTGACCACATTTTATCTCAAACATGGGATGGACGTTCCCGGGTTTTTAACTTGAATAAGGACGTGGGAATGGCCATCAAACTTGCTGACAAAATTGGAGCTACAGTCAATATTGGCAGAGATACGTACAAATATTTACAGGAAGCTATTCGTCAAGGTCGCTCGGAAGATGACTTTACCACGCTTTACCCCGATCTAGAAAACCTCAGTACCGAATAAACATGAAAAATTTGACAATTATTTATAGGTTTTGAGCAGCCTAGCCAAAATTTATCTTTTCTAAAATTCAAGCCGATCTGCATAAAATACCAACAAAATATCTAGTATTAATTAATCTGGCTAGAAATCGCAGCATAATGGAAAATACCCAAAACAATAAAAATAATTCCCGATACTGTATTAATTTTTACTTTTCTTGTTTTCAGTATATCCCGCATTTCAATATCTATATTGTTGGAATTCGGATCGATGACATATCAATATCATTTAACGGTAGCGTAATTGGCTCATTGCGTTCAACTGACAAATCAGCAGCCATATATACTTCCATAACTTGACGTGCCTGCTTAGGTGTCACCATCACTGGACGGTCCATAGCGACAGCCTCCAAAAAATGAATACCTTCATTATGCATTGGTCCAGCAAAAACATGCTCAACCTGCTCGCCCGGCATTGAAGACATAGGCAAACGTATTCCATTTTCCATTGTATTTAAGATTACATCTCTATGGGTGTCATCGAGCATTAACATTCCCTCAGTACCTGTGAACTCAATCCAAGTACCAGAAAAATTTGGATGGCCAGGGGGAGTAGTCCAACCCGCTCCAATTGTAATTACCACTCCATTATCAAGGGTTACCATTGTCCATTGTGCATCCTCAAGACCGGTTACATCCTTCATAGCACCATAAGCGGACTGAGAATAAACCCTAACTGGCCTTGCCGGCTCCAAACACCAGAGTAGAAAATCCAGATCGTGTGTTGCTTCCATGGCAGCTGGAGATAACTTTATTCGCTTACCAATCTTATTGCCCAGACCGCGAGTAATATGTCGACTAACCAAACCTGCAACTGGTTCGCCAATAGTACCCTCATTCAAGCATTTCTTAAGATACGCAAACTTTGGATTAAATCGTTGAGAATAACCTATTGTAAATTTAACTTTATTTTTCTCAGCCAAATCAACTAATTCATCCGCCTCAACCAAGGTAATTGAGAGAGGTTTTTCCAAAAACACGTGCTTACCAGTTTCCAGACAGTCTTTCGCCATCGGAAAATGTAAATCCTCGGGCGTCGCCGAAATAAAGTATGCATCGATATCATCGTTTTTTAAAAGATCTTTATATTTTGTGGTCGCCGTCATAGCATTGGTAAGCTTTTTTACCTCTGCAAGACGCTCAGGTTTAATTTCAGCAATGTGCAGATCTTTGACCAATGGATTACTAGCGCAGGTGTTTGCTCGGATTCCACCGCACCACCCTGCACCTATGACACCAATATTCACTTGTTTCATTAATATTTCCCTTTTAGATCTTAATTAATTGATTTTCTTGTGCGAATGACCCTGTCGTTTCAAATAAGGGTCAAGGATCAACCCCGGAAATTATGATTTATATAAAGTCAATGTCAAGATTGACTGCGACGGCCAGAAAAATTTTGGTTTATTTAGAATATTTTTGTCGAATTTCCGAAAATAATTCGCTATAAACTCCCACGCTTTATATAATTGTAAAGGTTACTATGAAATTTCTATCACTAACTTTATCACTTATCTTATTTTCTCAGATGAACAACTTAATACTCTCAGAAACTGCCTCAGCAGAGAGCAAAAATACTTATACTGTTAAAATAAGTAAACGTCAGGTTGTCGGCGAAAAAAAGATCCGAGTATTCCAAGGGGATACAATAACACTCCTATGGCAAACCGATGAAACCGTTAAACTGCACCTCCACGGTTATGATATAAAAAAGACAATAGCAACCAATAAAATTACCCCGATGCTTATCAGAGCGCGAGCAACTGGGCGCTTCCCCGTTACTTCACATGGGTTTAGCGGTGAAAAAAAACACACTCATGGAAAAAGTGCACTTTTTTATATTGAGGTTCACCCAAAATAATACCAGCCAACCTTGCGAAGGTGTTTATCCAATTTCAATAACAAAATCAGACACATGGAATAAATTCATTAAAAAATTTAAACACTCAATTCATTTTACATGCGCCCTAATTTTTAGTTATTTAATACCGTCACATGTGTTGGCACATGCTTTTGGGCAAAGATACGATCTCCCTCTGCCATTATGGTTATTCGTTTCCGGCGGAGCACTGACAGTAATGATTTCATTTGTCATAATTGCTCTTTTTACACACCCAGCAAAAAAAATATTCCATAAGAAATTTAATATTTTAGGAACCTCAATAGGTAGTTTTCTAATTCATCCTATGTGCATCAACTCAATCCGCTCTACCTTTTTAGCGATTTTTCTATTAATTGTAACAACGGGTTTTTGCGGTTCACAAAATCCGCTCAATAATCTTTCTATCGTCATGACTTGGGTAATCGCTTGGGTTGGTTTAGCTTTTATCTGCGCATTATTAGGCAATTTCTGGGCGTTAATAAACCCATGGAATACCATTTTTTTATATTTGGAGATTGGGTATGCTAAATTGACTGGAAATAATTTTCCCATATTCAAGGAGTACCCAGCCAAATTAGGATATTGGCCAGCATGTATATTTTTCTTTTGTTTTGCTTGGCTTGAGATAAATTGGTCGGCTTCAAACACGCCCAGTGCGGTCGCATCTGCTATTTCAATTTACTCAGCACTTACTTTTTTAGGAATGTTGGTGTATGGCCGCGAAACTTGGCTTAAGTATGGTGAATGCTTCTCCCTAGTTTATGAATTATTTTCTAAATTCTCTATCTCCGAGGGTAGAATTAGTCTGGAAAAAAAAGAATGGTTCCTGAGACCTCCTGGGATTGGGCTTTTAATTAAAGGGAGTAATCCGCCAAAAATTACTTTGGTATTTTTTATTCTCTTGTTGCTTTCAACGGTAACTTTTGACGGTTTTACGGAAACTGAAACTTTTCAACAAATTTCGCTAAGTTATAACGAGTATTTAAAAACTGAAACCAGTCAGAAATTTTATGAATTTGCAGAGCCATTGTTTGATACCATCGCGCTTCTATCGTTTCCCTTAATATTTATTACCATTTATGGATTTTTTATTTGGTTAGGTGCATTTATGGATGAAGAAACCCAACGTACCATCAAGTTAGCGCGGATCTTCATCTATTCAATCTTGCCCATTTCAATCGCATATCATCTTTCACATTATATATCTCTTTTAGCTATCGAAGGGCAACTTGCTATTCGACTAATATCGGACCCTTTTGGATTTGGCTGGGATTTATTCAATACGTCAGCCTATAAAACAGATATAACCATCATTAATGCAAAATTTGTCTGGTATTTCTCGGTTATCCTAATTGTTGTTGGGCACATTATTGCAGTATTTATTGCCCATATGGAAGCAATGCGGATTTTTGCCGATCGCCCCCAAGGACGTTACGGAACTCTGATAAGCCAAATTCCTATGATTGTTTTAATGATCGGTTATACGATGCTCAGTCTTTGGATCATTGCTCAACCAATTGTTGGTTGATTAGTTTTGCATTCTGGCAAAATTTACTGGAAATAAGAGGTTTCGGATGCTAATTAGCCAAGGTTATCATTACTATTATTATGATTATCTATTATCCTTTTGAATTTTAACGAGAAAGAAAATAATATGTCTAATTCAATAATTGCTGTCGCAGATTCGGTATTTCCCAATCTAGAACCGGCAAAGAAAGCGCTTTCAGCGCATACTTCCGGGGATTTTCATATGTCATCCGATCCATCGGCCCAGAGTATTCTATCTGTTGCCGCTGATGCGGACGCATTATTGGTGACATATAGTCAAATCAATGCGGAGGTTATTGCTGGCCTCAAAAATTGTAAGGCTATTGGACGTTTTGGCATTGGAACCGATAATATCGATATTGCCGCTGCCACTGAAAAAGGTATCACAGTTTGTTACGCCCCCGTTTATTGTTTGGATGAGGTTTCAGACCACGCAATGGCTTTACTTTTAGCATGCATCCGCAAAATACCATTCTCAAATGCTCGAGCTACAGAAGGGAGATGGGAAATGCCCGCCGTAGTCCCAATTGGTCGAGTAAGGGGAAAGACACTAGGCCTAATAGGACTAGGAAATATCCCACAAAGAATTGTCGGAAAAGCGAAGGCTTTCGGCATTAATGTTATTGCTCATGATCCATATTGTCCTGACAAAGTTTTTTCCCAACACAGCGTCGAGAAAGTAGAACTCAATGATCTATTAAGTCTCTCCGATTACATCTCGGTTCATGCACCATTAACGCCTGAGACCGAAAATATGTTCAACATGGATACTTTCAAAAAAATGAAAAATAGTGCTTACCTCATTAATACAGCTCGGGGGCCTTTAGTTGAAATTAATGACCTTGCAGAGGCATTAGATGCTGGCGAACTAGCTGGAGCGGGCCTAGATGTCCTTCCAGAAGAGCCCCCCAGCAAGAATAACCCATTGCTTGGTCGAGAGGATGTTGTGCTCACCCCTCATACCGGATTCTATTCTGAAGATGCCCTATTAGATCTCCAAACAACAGTTGCAACCGACGTTGCTACAATCCTTTCTGGTGGAGAACCAAAGTATCCTGTTAGGCAACATTAAATTGGATAAATAAAATGCAAGCGATGGTACTCACTGCTCCAAAAGAAGTGGTAAACCAGAAAATTAAAATACCAGATGCCAACAAGGATGAAGTATTAATAAGGGTCACTAAATCAGGAATTTGTGGGACGGATCTAAAAATATTTCAAGGGGGAATACCGGTCGACTACCCACGTATTTTGGGTCACGAGTCCGTAGGCGAAGTGGTTTCTGGTGAAAACATAGCTCCTGGGACTGCGGTCATAGTCGATCCTGCTTATTATTGTGGTGCATGCTATAATTGCCGAGACGGGCAAAGTCATCTCTGCCCAAATGGAGGGTTAATCGGCCGGGACGTTAATGGAGGTTTTGCCGATTATATGACAGCTCCAAGCGGTAACGTCCACGCCCTGCCTGATGATTTAGAATCAGAAGTTGCACCTTTAATCCAACCAATGACCACATGTCTGCACGCACAGCGAAAAGCTAACATATTCCCCGGTGAAGCCGTTTTAGTTTATGGTCTCGGGGTCACTGGCCTTTTGCATGTTCAATTAGCAAAAGCGCATGGCGCATATCCAGTTATCGGCGTAACTCGTTCAGAATGGAAACGCGATCTTGCAAAACATCTTGGGGCGGATTTTACTTTTGCTCCTAGTGAAAATTTGAAAAAAGAGATTCTTAAAGTCACTGGAGAAAAAGGTGGCGTCGATCTCGTCATTGAATCTGTCGGGAAATTATCAATTTTGGCCGAAGCAATTGAATTAGTAAGATTAGGAGGACGTATTCTTCCCTTCGGCATATACACACAAACGAAAGGCGAACTTCCCTTCTACAACCTATATTTTAAAGAAATCCAGATTGTAAATGCTCGGGTTGCAAAACCTGAAGACTACCCAGCCAGTATTGATTTTGTTCGACGCGGGGTCGTTGATCTAAAGCCTCTTATTACTCACACATTCGCTTTAACTGAAATCGATAAAACCCTCGAAATGCTTGATAGCGGAGATAGTAATTGCATAAAAATTATTTTAGATCATATTGAGTAACAAACTAGACTCTCTCTGGACCATAAAGACACTTGAATATTAAGCTTCCCTGACTTCTAACCCTAATGGAGAAAAATTGACACCACGTTCAACTTAAAAAAAATCATACAAGAAACTCCCTTGTTTTGAACACAAAACCATAGAAAAGATTTTGATTATGTCTTCACCTATTATTTCAACTAAATGGTTATCTGAGCAACTCCACGAACCATCTCTAAAGATTATTGAGGTTTCCGCAAAGAAAAATAAAGAAGCTGATTATGTTAAAGGACATATTCCAGGTGCATATAATTTTTGGTGGAAGGATCTGTGTTGGGATGAAACTGACCGACAGTTTGTCACCCCAAAACAACTGGCTAAACGACTTGGTGATATCGGGATCAGTGATGAAGACAGATTGATAATTTATGGTGATCCCATACAATATGGCACCTACGCATTTTGGTCGCTGACAATGGCTGGCCACCCAAATTTAATGCTACTTGATGGCGGTCGGACACGGTGGCTCGAAGACAAATTCCCGGTTACAGAAAAGCTACCTGCGAAAAAGAGTGTAAATTACAGAATTCAATCGTCAAATCAATGGATGCGGCTTGGGCGCGAGAATATCCGAGACAATCTTGCTAAAAATAACCGGGTTTTATTAGATGTTCGGACTCCTGAGGAATTCTCTGGAGAACGCGTAATGGAGTATGGCCAATTTGATCATGGTGCTGAAAGAGGCGGACGCATTCCTGGTGCTAAACATCTTTTTTTTAGGGAACTATTGAATTTAGATGATACCTTTAAGTCGGCTAAAGAACTAGAGAACGTTTTTGCACAGGTAATTACGGAACAACAGAAAGCTGGTGAAATAGTAACTTATTGTCGATTATCACATCGGGCATCACTGGTATGGACTGCGATGATTTATATTTTGGGTTATCAACACGTAAAAATTTATGATGGTTCGTGGACAGAATGGGGTTCTATAGTGGGTTTTCCCGTTGAAAAATAAAAAAATTATCTAACTAAATTTATCTCGAGCTAACCTAAAAACATCTTTCATTACGCCCCAATATTGTTATTACCGCTCAAATAAAAGAAGTAAACCTCAAGCCAATAATTGTTCAACAAAATATCTCATAATCCAAGATTAGAGACATTATTCAGCCGCAGGCAGAACCTTTGGTTCGTTCATATCCTTTTCTTTTATAGCTCGAAGAACTTTTTCAGCTGTTGCGGGTAAAGATGTAATCCTAACACCAACAGCATCAAAAATTGCATTGCAAATAGCAGCTGCCGTAGGAACGGCGGTAGGCTCGCCAACACCTTTAGCCCCAAATGGTCCGGTTGGATCAAAATTCTCAACAATATCAACATCTATTTCGGGCATATCCAAACTGGTTGGCATTATATAATTTGTCAAATTTGGATTAAGCTGCAGACCTTTGTCATCAAATAGCATCTCCTCTTGTAGGGCAAATCCTATCCCCATTGAAATACCACCCTCTATTTGACCCTCAACTAGCATTGGATTGATCGCTGTTCCACAATCATGAGCCGCAGACATATATATGACATTTACTTCCCCCGTCTCATCATCTACCTCAACTTCAGCACATTGCGTAGCATAAACGTAGGTCGAAAAGGGTTTACCTTGGCCGGTCTCTGGATCCATACCAACCGTTGGCGGGTTATAAGAAGCACTTCCAATTGGAGGCCGGCCCATAACGAACTGCGCTTGAAGAGCGACATCAGCAATGGGCAAACATCGCTGAGGAAAATATTGAACTTGTATTTTACGATCAACAGCTTCTAACTGATTTGGCTGCACATCTAATAACGGGGCAGCCACTTCAAATAAAATTTGCTTAGCGTTGGCGGCAGCCAATTTAATTGCATTTCCAGTTACATAAGTGGTACGGCTGGCAATTGCACCCGTATCCATTGGCGTTGTATCGGTATCTGCTGACACAACATGAATATCATCTGTTGAAACACCCAATTCCTCTGCTGCGATCTGAGCTAATACAGTCAAAGACCCCTGCCCGGTCTCCACAGTTCCTGTTAGCAGGGTCGCCGTTCCATCCTCGTTTACTTTTACAGTTGCTGCGCTCGGATTAGCGGCAACTGTAAACCCAATAGGATACCACATACAGCCAACTCCTTTACCTCGTCGGATCATTTTCGCCACTCCTTCCAGCCAAATCTTTCGGTTGCCATTTCTAAAGAATCTCTCACTACAACAGCTTCTAATACTTGTCCCGTCGGACTCGCGGATCCTTCATTAAAAGCATTCCTGTAACGAATTTCTAACGGCTCAATTCCGAGTTCTGACGCCATATCATCCATGTGGGATTCATAAGCAAAACACACCTGTGGAGCACCAAAACCACGCATGGCACCGGTCATGGTTTTTGTCGTATATACGGCATAAGCATCTACATGCAAGTTTTCAATATTGTAGGGGCCAGCAGATAAAATGCATGCTTTACCTAAAGTCGTCTCAGACCAAGAACAATAGGCTCCGCCGTCGCATATCAAGCGCACTTTCCGAGCCAAAATTTTACCATCTTTGGACATGCCGGTTTTATATTCCATAACAAATGGATGCCGAGTTGTTGATGAAATAAATTCATCTTCTCGAGTAAAAACACATTTAACTGGACGACCGGTCTTTTTTGATAGCAAAGCAACAATCGGCTCTGTGGTTATCTCATTCTTGCCGCCAAAATTACCGCCCACAACTGTCGCAATAATACGGATCCGGTTAATCGGCAAATCAAGGGTCCGAGAAATATCCGCTCGACCAAGAGTAATACGACCTAGACTTGAGTGTATGGTTACTCTTCCATTTGCATCCCATTCACCAATTGAAGCATGTGGCTCCATCGGAACATGCTCAACCATCTGTGTCGAATAAGTTTTTTCAAAAACAAAATCGGATTCAGCAAAACCTTTTTCAATATCCCCCTTCATAATTGTTTTTGAAGCATAAATATTACTTTCATTATTATGTATCTTATAGGCGTCATCTCTCATCGCCTCCACGGGATCAAATACATTTGGAAGCTCTTCATATTCAATGTTGATTCTTTCAAGTGCTTCTAGAGCTTGTTGCTCAGTCACTGCCGCAACGGCAGCAACACCATCTCCTGCATGTCGCACCACGTCATTAGCAAGTAAAGGTTGATCTTGGAGAGAAGGGCCAAAACTATTAACGGGGATTTCAGAGCCAACCAAAGTTGCCATAACACCTGGCATTTTTTCAGCCTCAGAAACATCGATGTCTTTAATTTTTGCATGAGCAATACCGGCACGCTTGATCTTTGCATGTATCATTCCGGGAAAAAACATATCATCAATATATTTTGTCTGGCCCAGACCATGCAGCCGACCATCTGGTCGAGTAGCCCTCTGTCCTATGGCAGGTGTTTGCATACGAGCCGCAGCTATATCGATTTCTTTTGGGAAAACTCTCCTCTCAGGAATTGAAGGCAACCGGAGGTTGTCGTCAATTCTTCTAAGTTTTTCTTGGATTTTGGATTTTTCTGCTAGTTTTACGTGATCTACCATTTTTTTTCACCATTATGCTATTCGTGGCTTAGTTTCAGGTAACTTTTTACCCATAATTTCTTGATAAGCATCAATCACACCTTCTATGATCTTGATATAACCTGTACACCTGCAAAGATTACCTGATAATGCATCCTTGATCTCTTGCCTGGTTAAATCCTGATCTTGGTCTATTAAAGCCTTAGTTGCCATAATCATTCCTGGCCCGCAGAAACCACATTGCAACGCAGCAACATCTTCAAACGCCTTTTGAATTGGGTGATATTTCTCTTGAGTAGAAAGCCCTTCAATCGTCAATATTTCCTTACCTTCAGCCTGCCCTGCCAACATCAAACAGGCATTCACTGCTAATCCATCAACCAAAACTGTACAGGCACCACAATCACCAACATCACAGCCAAGCTTGGCTCCAGTATAGTTTAGGTCTTCCCTCAGCAATTTAAGAAGTGTGGTTTCTGGCGGAACCGAAGCCGTTTTAACTTCACCATTTACCGTGAGTGTTACATCGGTCATTTTTTCCTCTTTAACTTTTAATATTAGAATTAGCCAAAGCTGCTTGCAGCGTACGTCGGACCCCAACTTCAATTAAATCATTACGATAATCTTTCGAAGCTCTAAAATCATCGATCGGTTTAGCCTCGCCAACGGCTATTTCAGCGGCTTCTTGAATTAGTTCTTCGGAAACCGGCTCACCTTCGAGAAGTGCCTCTGCTTTGAAGGCTCGAATGACCACAGGTGCAACAGCTCCCAAAGCGATACGAACATCTTTAAATTTATTTTCCTCGATCCAAAGCGCTGAAGCGGTATTTACCAAGGCCAGGGCCTGACCCTTTCTCAACCCGAATTTAATAAAACTAGCGGGTTTACCGAGATTGATTTTAGGAACAATAATTTCAAGCAACAACTCATCCGGCTCTAACGATGTCTTTCGCGGAGCAACAAAAAATTCTTTAAGATCGGATTGACGGGAGCCTTTGGAACCCAATATGGTCACCTTGGCATCCAAAGCTAATAATGTTGGGCCACTATCCATTGAGGGAACACAAGTTACAAGGTTACCCCCAAGAGTGCCAAGGTTGCGGGTTTGCACAGCTCCTACCGTATGAGCAGCATCAATCATCGCGGGTGCATGTTCCTTTATAAGTGGATCAACCATAATTTCCGTATGAGTTACGCCCGCGCCGATACGTAAGCCCTCATTTGTAATTCCAATACCTTTTAAATCTTGTAATCTTGAAATGTCGACAACAACGCCTGGAGATTTTGCGGCATGCTTTAACTCAACAAGATAATCAGTGCCTCCGTTTAAAATACGTACATCAGGACTGTGTTCAGCAAGCGCCGAAACAGCTGAGCCAGTTGTTTTTGGTTGGATAAAATCAAACGGTTTCAAATAACACCTTCCAAATAATAGCAGTAAACCTGTTTAACCTCTATTGTATCATTTAATAATTGGTTGAGTACTTAACACAGAAAAAAGCCTTTTTTTCGATTTCGTGATATGTTTCGTAATCAAACTTGTAACTTGTGAACGATCTCTAGCCTGGAGCGCATCAATTATTTTACCATGCTCTTCAACAAAATTTTCCGAGTTCACCGCACTTGCGGCATTCGAAACGCCAACAAAAGTCAGACGGTCGAACTGATCTATGACTTCAGCCGTAATTCTTGACATTCGCGTGTTACCTGAAAGTTCTGTGATCCGGCGATGAAAATTTCGATTATACGATACCCAATGAACTAAATCGCCATTATCAGCGGAACGAAACTCATCCAACGATGCCAGGTCTTCATCAGAAGCCTCTTCACAAGCGCGACGTATACTAGATTTTTCAAGCAGTATGCGCATTTCATACAAATCGTGTGCATCGGCTATAGAGATGGGTCTTATAAGATAACCTTTGCGCGGGAGTACCTCAATCAACCCCTGTTCTTGCAATCGCAATAGCGCATCTCTAACTGGCGATTTGCTTACATTGTAGCGCTTAGCCATATCATTCTCAAAAATACGGGAGCCTGGCATTAAAACACAGGCCAGAATATCGGCACGAATATTTTCATAAACACCGTCGCGTATAAGAACTGAACCATTTTCTATTTTAGTATACATTCCTATATTATTTGAATAACTTAACATTTATATACCTGAAATATCTGTTTTAGCATTATTTATATGAATTATAAATAAAAATTCAATTATTTCAATGGTTTTTTAAATTTTTTAGACTATTGTATATGAAAATAAATTATATCTAAAATATCAGTTAAGCAATACAATATAGCTGAACAATTCATTGTATGAACCAACACATTACAATCCACAGCTACAGTCAAATAGAGCCCAAGCGATAGTTATCAACTCAACCGAGCCCTTTTTGCGCGCAAATTTAATTTAACGATTTAACCCACAACAAGTGATTTGGCTCATGATCAATTTCTATAATATTGACCTCTCTAAATTTCGTTATTTACGGTAATTTTTTGATAAGTGAACCTGTCCAACCAACACTATGATTGATCAAGCATAAGCAATGTCTGAAACTAACTACACAAATAAAGCTTCAACCGAGAATTAGTAAGTAACAAGAAAACGAAATCAGAAAAATTCAAGCGCGTGTAATTTTTTTAATTTTCGAACGCCGCTGGCCGGAACGTTGTGCTATATCGTTATCTTGATCTAAAATTGCTTTAAGAGCCAAATCTTCCAATTTTGCTCCAAACGATTGGTCAAGTAGCTCGTTAGAAACCCTGCGATTCGACGTCACAGAACCATCTTCGTAATCCACATTAAACATCATAAACGCTGGGCCTTTGCTTTTACTTTTCTTTCGCGCCATGACCCCTCCCCAAAACGAGATATATTGCGCAACAAGGCATGAGGCCGACCGCAAGGCCGTTCCCATACTCAAGTTTGCGTTAATGGAAAAGGTACAGCCCTTAAATTTCAGGAACAGTACCTATTATAATTACTCGACGATGGAAATATCTTCAGCGGAAGACTTTCCATTCTGACCTGGCTTAAGCTCGTATGAAACTTTTTGCCCGTCATTAAGCGTGCTCAATCCAGCCGCCTCAACTGCAGAGATATGCACGAAAGCATCCGCGCCGCCATCCTCTGGCTCGATGAATCCATAACCCTTGGCTGGGTTAAACCATTTAACAGTACCTGTAGCCATAATAATTTCCTCAAACTTTCTTATAAAAACATGCCCTCAAATCTTGAGCGCACTCAGCTATTAACGTTCACATTTACCAAAAAATCAAGCTTTTCCGTGTATTTTATAGAAAATAACGGAGGGTAAATGTAAAATGAACAGGCAATGTAGTGAAAATCGGCCAAAAGTCAATGATTTGCGAAATTCAACCTTGATCCAGACGTACATAATGCTTTACATGTTACCAACCTAAAACAACGACCTAGTGTGGCAGATTTTCTAATATCGTGTTCAAAATTATCAAATATTGATTCATAGAATTATTATTTTTAAAGACGCGCGAATAGGTATAAAACTAAAAAAAACAGATTACATCATAGGAGGAACCTGGATATGCGTCTAAAAAATAAAAAAGCAATCGTAACTGGTGCTGGGGGTGGTATTGGCCGTGCGATCTGCCTCGACTTTGCCAAAGAAGGAGCCGCAATAATTTGTTTGGATATTAACGAGGAAACAGCCAATGAAACCGTCAAACAAATTACGAATATAGGTGGCAACGCTATAGCAATGATAGCAGATGTTTCTGAAGAGAAATCGGCTGAAGCAGCCGTCGACTTGGCCGTAAAATCATTCGGCGGATTAAATGTTCTCGTTAGCAATGCTATCATGGATATTCAATATGTACCTCTTACAGAAATCAAAGCAGATGATTGGCGCCGGTTAATGGATGTTAATTTCAATAGTTCTTTTTTATTTTGCAAGTACGCAATTCCCGAAATGGAAAGAGATGGTGGCGGGAGTATTATATTAGTTGCATCACAATTAGGGCGAGTTGCAAGACCGGGACGGCCTTGGTACTGCGGAGCCAAGGGTGGCTTGATCAATATGGCCCGAGCTATAGCACTTGACCATGCTAAACAGGGGATACGATGTAATGCACTTTCGCCGGGTCCGATTGAAACAGAACGCTACGTTAGTAACTTTGATAGCGTTAGCCATGCTCGTGAGAATAATTTTACCCTTTTTGAACGTCTTGGGAGACCTGAAGAAATATCGCCGGGTGCAGTATTCCTCGCAAGCGACGAATCTTCCTTTATGACAGGATCGGACCTCCTTATAGACGGAGGGTTTACCGCAATATAATTCCAACAGAACTAAATATTAACCACCTTAACCGTCAATATTAACAAATTTAACTCCGCAATCACGAAGGTTTGACAGTTGGAAAAACGTTGCTTAATCTCGCGGCCATTAAAGACCAAGTCTTGCAATAAACAGTATAAAAGAGCAACTAATAGCCATTGCTAAACACATTCTGATAACTTTTCCCAATACATCTGGAAAAGTCTTCAGAGGCAAACTTAGGAGAAAATATTTATGACTGATACACCATGGAAACAAGAGAACTGGTTCACCAGCCCCTGGAATTTTGATCCCGAAGTCACCAAAGACTGGAAATTCTCAGACAATATCCGTATTCATGATGTGACCTTACGTGATGGTGAACAGCAAGCTGGCTTAGCCTACAATTATGATGATAAAATCCGGATCGCTGAAGGGCTTGCAGAAATCGGTGTACAGCGCCTAGAAGCCGGTATGCCCGTCGTTTCCAAAGATGATCAGAAAGTTGTCCAAGAGTTAGCCAAACGTGATTTCGGCCCAAAAGTTTATTCTTTTGCTAGGTGTATGGTCGACGACGTTAAACGCGCAATAGATGCAGGCGTTAAAGGCGTAATTATGGAGGTCCCAGCAAGTCCCCATTTGATTGAAAAAGGTTATCGTTGGGAATTGGATCGCGCGATTGATCTTTCCATTGAATCAACTTCCTTTGCACGTGATCAGGGCCTTGAGGTTGTTTTTTTTCCAATCGATTTTACCCGATCTGATCTTGTTTGGGTATGTGACTTAATTGAACGCGTCGGGAATGAAGGACATATGGATGGGCTTGCTTTAGTTGATACTATGGGCGCTACCTCAATACACGCAATGCAATTTTTTGTGCGAACGATGAAGAACCGCTTCCCAAACATCCCTTTGGAAGCTCACTTTCACATGGATTTTGGTATGGGTATTGCCAATACAATTATGGCGCTTTCTGAAGGTGTAGAAGTTATCCAATCAACTGTTTTGGGTGTTGGCGAACGGGCTGGGAACGTGCCAATGGAAGAAACCGTTATGGCACTTAAATGTCTTTATAATATCGACATCGGAATAAAGACTGAGAAATTTAAAAAACTTGCGGATATGGTTGCTGAAATTTCTAATATTCAGATTGCTTCAAACCGTCCTATTGTTGGCGACAATCTGTTTAAGGTAGAATCTGGAATTATTGCAACCTGGCTGTTAAACTGCGGCTACGAAGATCAAACCGAAGTTGTACCATTTAGACCTAGTTTAGTCGGCCAAGAAGAACCAGAAGCTGTTATGGGTAAAGGTTCCGGCATAGATAACTGCAAACATTGGTTGGATAAGTTTCAAATCCAGGCTTCTGAAGAGGAAGCTATGGAGGTGCTAATGGCCGTTAAAGAATGGGGCTTAGTCCATAAACGCCTGATGAAAGATGACGAATTTTCAGCACTGGCAAAGGATGTCTTAGCAAATTAGAAATTAATAGTAAAAAAAAAGCCCGGTTTTAAAATAAATCGGGCTTTTTTTGGTATTTACATCAAAATGTGCAACACACAAGCGATTAAATAATTAACCACTAATTGGCTTTATAGAACAAAAACCTTGCCTTTAATCTGAATAGAATTGTGCATATTAATTGTTTTAATTATAACGAAAAGAGTTTAGATAAAATAATAGTTTGATTCATATAGATATTGGGGAATTTAAAATGGCTAAAGCGAAGACACTAGATTCAGATGGCGGCAACCTATATGAACGTGCCAACGATATGTATGTAAAGGTAACTGCAGAAGATACTGACGGCTCTTATGAGGTTTGTGAAGAACGGTGCCCAGCTGGCTTCGCATCTCGTCCTCATATGCATACCGTTAGTCATGAAACCTTCTATATATTAGAAGGAAGCGCCACTTTTTTGCTCGACAAAGAGGAACATAAAGGAAAAACCGGTGACCTAATACATATACCGCCAGGTGTTCCGCATCAAATGATTGCCGGTGACAAAGGTGTCCGTGTCTTAATGGTCTATAGTCCAGGAACAACGGAAGCTATGTTTGCTGATATGACCGCACTGACACCCGAAGAACGTGATGACTTTAAAACTGGGGCCGCCGTCGCAGCTAAACACAATACTATTTGGGTTGAGAATTTTCCAGAGAAACAGAGTTGATCAACTATCTTTTGCAAAGGTAAAACGATGCCTAATATCACCATGCTCGATATTGAAGAGCTTAAGAAAACCAAACTTGGCGGATTTATTAAAAAAAGTTTACGCCATAGGGCTCCTGACCCAGCATTTCACGCTATGCTCGGACACAACCCAGAACTTTCAGCTGCAATGTATTTTGCCTGGGGGACTGTATTTAATACTGGTAAAATTGATCATAAAATAAAAGAAATTATACGAGTCCAACTATCAAGGACCGCTGACTGCAATTATTGAGGTAACGTCCGTTCTGCTTCGGCGAAGCAGCAAGGATTAACTGAAGAGATAATTGACGAAGGAATTGAGCATTATGAAACATCAGACAAGTTTACAGCAGCAGAAAAAATAGCACTCAAATTTTCAGATTTGATGGATACAGAACCCAACAAAATTAACGAAGCTTTTTATGACCAACTGAAACAGCACTACTCAACTGAAGAAATTGTTGAACTTGGCGCATTCATAGGTTTCAACATTGGATTTCATACCTGGTTTGGTACACTCGGCTTCTATCCAATGTTTTCGCCAGATGGACGCCTAGTTGACCAAGACGAATCAGCTCGCATTTATGGTGACAAACCAATATCACACAACCGTGGTGCAATACAAAGAGCCAAAGATAGTAAAAAAACTGATCAGTCGTTGGAATAGAAAAAAATGACTATTATAGAACCTATACCGCTTGATAAACTCAATAACGAAAAATTTCAAACGCGCCTTGAACTAGCACAACAACTTATGGTGCCAGATACCTTATTCATTCAAATCATGGCTCATGCACCGGGATATGGAGAAGCACTATTTGATGCAATGTACCAATCTCATGCCATTGGAAACGTAGATCATAGCTTGAAGGAAATTATTCGAATTCGTTTGGCAACTATCTCCAAAGACAGCTATTTCATTAAATTACGATCAAAAAAAGCTATTAATCTAGGTCTGACCGAGGACAGAATTGCAGCTGGTTGTGGTGATTTTGAATCAGATATTCAATTCAGTGATGGAGAGAAATGGGCTCTGAATTATGCACAGCTAATGTATACAAAACCAAAAAAGGTAAACACTGAATTTTATAATCTTGGCAAGTCATTCTATAGCGAGGCCGAAATTATGGAACTTGGGGCTTTTATTGCATTTCATTACGGCATGCAAATGTTTATACGTACACTAAAACTAACAAGATAAATTAAATCAGGAAATTTTCAATTTAATTCATTGGTCAAACGCAAAAGAACCACAAAGGTCAAAATATATAATGACTAAAGTTACATTTGTGCGACGGCCAGAATATGGCTGGGTCATCGTTGCAGTCGCCTTCACTCTTAGCGTAATAAGCTTTGGTGTTTTGGCCTCTGTAGGAGTTTTTCTAAAACCTTTGGCATCAGAGTTTGGCTGGTCTAGGGGAAGTCTATCTTTTGGCTACTCAGCTATAACACTGGCAACAGCATTTTCCGGGTTATTTTGGAGTTATATAGCAGATCGCTTTGGTTCGCGCTGGCTTGTACTTTTTGGTTCCATAACACTCGGCATCCCCTTATTACTTTTAAGCGGTGTAGAAACTATTACCGAGTTTTATCTTTATTATTTTATCTTTGGCGCTTTAGGACACGCAACTGTCACAAGCCCACTATACGCTAATGTCGGTATGTGGTTTACGAAAAATGTTGGCCTGGCTATTGGATTAACAGCTGCCGGGGGCGCTATTGGCCAAGGAGTCGTTCCATATATAGCTCGTTATCTGATCGATAAAGATAATTGGCAAACAGCATATTCTACACTTGGCACCGCATATTTAGTCATAGCAATACCTGTGGCACTCCTAGTTCGAGATTCACCAAGACGTAATTTGATTGAAAACGAGGCGGCTCCAACCCAAAGCGACGGAACCCCCTTTCCCTTATCAACTAAAACAGTATTACTATGGATCTCTTCCGCTGTGATTTTCTGCTGTATCGCTATGTCTATACCTGTCGTACACTTGGTCCCATTACTTACTGATATTGGCATAAGTCCACGAGATGCTGTTACAATATTTCTTTTTCTTATGATTTCTGGTGCATTTGGACGCATACTCGGAGGAAAACTTGCAGACTATATCGGGGCTATACAAAGTTACGCATGCATGTCAGCTCTGCAAACATTAGTGATTTTTATTTTCCCACATACCCAAGATTTAGTTTTAATTTATATCTTAGCAATAATATTCGGCGTGGCCTTCTCTGGCGTAATGGTTTCTTTCCTAGTCTGTATCCGAATGATGGTACCAGGCCGTTACCTTGCACGTTCAATAGCCGTTGTAGCCATGTTTGGCTGGATAGGAATGGGATTGGGGGGATGGCTGGGTGGCTATATTTTTGATGTGACAGGGAATTATATTTGGTCCTTTAGCAGTGGTAGTATTGCGGGGATTGTAAATCTAATAATTTTAATTTTCTTTTATCACCGTATCCCTAGAAATAACACACCACATAATTCAATTAAAGTTAATTAAGAATCTCCTTGCAGACATCTTATAATTAAATCGTAAAAGAAAACATGCCTTCTAAGTTCGCTTGTCAACAAAACGCGGAGCTTTGACGCTCAATTCAAACTCCTGCGCTAGTGTTCCCGCCTCCATCTGAACAACAACCGGTTTTAGTTCAAAAACTTCTCCGATTTTTTGGGAAATATCATTAATTATTGTTTCTGGATTTTGTGATTTTTGTATCTCTATACTCAACACAAGTTGGTCCAAACCTTCCGTTGCAACAAATTCAACTTTAAAATCATTGATTTCAGGGATGCGAAAAATAAAGTCCTCAAATTCAGAGTGGTTTATATTTACTCCTTTTATCTTTGAAAACCCAATTGTCCTATGAGCATGCTGCATCACTGGAAAAACTGAGAATGGGCCCTTTAAAGAAGTTTCGCCCGACATTTTAACTATATCTCCCGAGCTCCAACGTAAGAATGGTGTTGATGTATTGCAAAAAAGCGGCGTAATTACCATTAGCCCCTCCTCTCCTTCATCAACGGGAAGACCTGTCCTTTCATCAACTACTTCAAAGTAAGCCTGATCTGTCCATACATGAAAACCTTCATGCACTCGACTATCCGCTCCCAGAATACCAATTTCAGTCATACCAAAAAAGTCATTTACTTCAGCTCCCCAGCAACGCTCAAGCTTTTCTCGCTTTGCATCAGATAATGCTTCAGCACCAACTATAACTTTGCGCACCTTACTTCCCGCAAGGTCGATACCCATTTCTTCAGCGAGGTTGGCCAAATGAAGCCCGTAACTCGGCATACCCATCCAAATTGTTGGCTGTAGATCTCGGATTAAGTCCAACTGAACTTTCGAAGGTGTATTTACACCGGAACCTGCCCACAATACACCTATGCCAGCTTGGTTAGCTGTTCTTGACCACAATTGACCTGCCGGATGCACACCATAAGGAAACGACTGATGGCAAATATCATCTTCTTTTAGCCCACTTACAACCCAACATCGGCAAAGCTGAATATATGTATAATACATATCTAAATAACTACGCGGATAATATAATGGTGTGCCTGTGACCCCACCCGAACGCCAATACTCAGCAATGTTCTTCTGGTCCACAACACAAAAAAGATTGCGGAAATTTTCAACGCCTAAATCACGCAGCGTTTCCTTATCAATAATGGGAATTTTAGCCCATTCCTCAGGTTCATCTAGATAGTTAGCTTTGATTTTTCCAAGCTTGTCGTCATAAAATTTGGCTTTCTTCGCCTGTGCAAAAGCAACTCTCTTTTGAATTGATTGAATCTGAGTAATTTCGTCTTTAGAGTTAGGAAGTTGAAGGTCTAGTTTATCCATAGTATTAACCTTATTTAATTATCCCCAGACATCGTCAGCTACCTCAAGAACGAGTTCAAGTTTACGTCTAGTGTCATCGTGAGTTACAACCTGACCACCCCCACCGCCAGATGAAAACCCGCATTGTGGGCTAATCGCGAGTTGTTCCAATGGAATAACTCGTGAAGCCTCATCAATCCGACGCTTTATAACTTCTTTATCCTCAAGTTTCGGTGTCTTTGTGCTAATCAGCCCAAGGACAGCTACTTTCCCCGATGGCAAATACCTTAACGGTCCAAAACCCCCAGATCGCTCATTATCGTATTCTAGAAAAAATGCATCAATATTAAGCTCACTAAATACTTTTTCGGCAATCGGTTCATAACCGCCTTCTGCCATCCAAAGCCCTTTTAAATTACCTCGGCACATATGCATTCCAGCAAACATACTACTTGGTCTATTCGACACTGCTGAGTTGATTGCCTTAACATAGACATTAGTTAGCTCATCAGGATCTTCTCCCCGGGCTTTTATAGCTTTGCGAGCATTAAGATCACAATTACATGGCAGTGCGGTATCATCCAATTGAATATAAGTACAGCCAGCTGCCGCTAAATCAACAATTTCATCCTGATAAACCCGTGTAAGATCTGAAAAGTATTCCTCATCCGAATTATATACTTTTGGATTATAGCTATTCCTTCCCAGAAAAAAATGCATCACAGGTGGCGATGCCATGGTAACCTTAGGGTGACCTTTCGGCTTTAAGGACCCGACATATTTAAAATCGTCCGTTACAATATTGTTCTTTCTACTAAGCTTTCCTTCAGCATAGGGAGATGGTGGCATCAACACATCACCTTCATCACTTTTAAAAGTTAAAGTTCCAGACTCTTTTATACTCATACCTAGAAGCGCGTCACTCACTCCCCCTGACCAAACACGACGCCGGAATTCGCCATCAGTTATAGATGGCATCCCAATACTATCTTGGAAAGAAACAATATCAGCAACTGCTTTATTCTTTATTTCATGGAATGTGGCTTCATCGATTTCGCCAATCTTATGAGAACGAGCGGCATTCAAAAGTACCCCGGGTCGAATAAAGCTACCAACATGTTCGGCCCGATAAGGAGGTTTTCTGATTAGGTTCATGATTATACCTTGAAGTTAAAATTCTATACATCAACAAGATCGGCTAAAGTGGAGTATAATATCAAAAAATAAAAATTTCTAAAAAAAACGCTACAGGTTTTTCTGTAGCGTTTTCTACGAAACTTTTTGTTACATTCTAATGGTCTCTGCCATCAACACTTGAATGATGCCAATCACCAACTCGATAATCGCTTGTAGCCTCTATCATATGTTCCATTTTAGTGAAAATCACTGGACCATTCTTACCAACGAGTACATTCTCCTCGAGGCGACAAGTCTGAGGCAAACCAGGATGGCCAGCAAACGTTTCAATAGCAAAGTACATGTTTTCTTTAATTTCCGCAGGGTATTTCAACGAATATGCGCGAGACATCCACATACCCTCATATAAAGTAATACCAATAGAGTGAGCAAACTGTTGCAACGTCACTGTTCCGTATTTATCATCATCATATTCGGGGAACTTAGAGACCACATCAGCAGAAGTATTTCCTGGCTTTAAATGCTCCATCCCAGCATACAGAGAATCATACGTTTCACGATAAAGATCAATTTCAGCTTGGGTCATCTTAGCAGCGCACTTAATTGTGCGAACAAAGTCAATATAATAACCACCAGGACCAACTGCATTAATATCAATAATGATTAAATCACCCTGCTGAATTAACTTATCTGTAGCCCAACGACGATAAGGAGATGTATTGCCACCAGAAGCAACAATAATATCGTAAATAATTTCACACCCACGATCGAGCATGAACTCATGTACCTTAGCCTCAATTTGACGTTCAGTAACTCCGGGCTTTAACCATTCATGTTTAATATGCCACATCGCAGCATCGCCGATTGATGATGCCTGTTTTAAGAGTTCTATTTCATCACGTGTCTTCACAGTACGAGCACGAGAGAATGCAGGCCAACCATTGACAACATTGATACCAGCTTTCTCAAAAGCGTGAAGCGCCGGTAGATCAAAGTTATCAACCCCGATTTTTTCCTTTTCAACACCGTTTTCTTTGAGTACTTCAAGTATACCGGCCACCATCTTATCAGCCATTTCACCGACAGCACCTTCCGCCCATTGCCATGTCATAGCTGGTCGAATACGATCTTTCATCCATGGCAGATCAATAATTGCGCATTGTAGATCTGAACCAGCAGTTTCAAACAACACTGGCTCTGCATCCCGGCACAGAACAGCATAACGAATGTTGATGTTATACTTCCAATTTCCTTGATAAGAGCCTGTGATATAACGAATATTTGCTCCAGCAAAAACAACTAGTGCTCCGAGATCGTCATGAGCCATTTCTGCTCTAGCACGCTCTAAACGTTCAGCGCGGAGACGCTCATGGTCAACACGAAGCTGCCAATCTGCCCCAGTCGTTGAATACAGACGGCGCGGATTTGTATGGTGTTCCTCTTGAAGGAACGTTGTGTCCATTTCATAACCGGTATATCCCATAGATATTTCCCCTTTTAGACATCAAAAAAATTAAACTAAGTTTCTTTTAGGTCTTATATAGACGCATAGAAGACATTTTAATAAGTTAATTAAGAGGTTGAATCAAGCAGCAAAGCATAGCTAAAAGGGGATCATTGCATTATAGAGAAGCAAGATGACATTAAACAAATATTACAAATAACGATACCTGAAACTATCCAAGTTTAATTAAACGCCCAGTTTCAACTGATTGGCAAATTGCTTCAAAAATGGCAATGTTTTCAAGATTTTGTTTATTAGTAAATGGATAATCAGCAATCCCAGCAATTGCATCTGCCCAAGCTTCAAAATTTAATTTGACAGTATCGACTGTTTTATACGATACCTTTTCAATTTTGCCTTCATTACGACAAATAAAAATATCTGTGTTCCCTGCTTCACTAGGGTGACAATAATCTCGCACCTCCACCCAAGCTTTAGAACCAAAAACTGCATACCGAATATACAAAGGCGTTTCCAAAACAGAATTAAATGTACCCGTCGCTCCACTTTTGAACTTAATATTAAAATTTAAAATATCTCCATTAGTGTTAGCTGGATTACGTTTCGATGTCATTGCAAATATTTGTTCAACGGGGCCAAACAAATCAACATATGAATCCGTGATGTGTATACCAGTAGCTGTCATCGCCGCAGCGGGACTCTCCACGGAGGACAATCGCCAATTACCCGCCTCCATATTAGCTAGTTTATCGTGGCTAAAATTTGCCTCCACATGCATAATTTTTCCGAGCTCATTTTTGTTAATCAATTGAGAAATTTTCTGCATAGCTGGTTCAAAACGTCTCTCATGACCAATCCCCAGCACAACTTTTGCTTTTTCACACGCATATACCGATCTTTGAGCGCTAGCCAGAGTTAGTGCTAATGGTTTTTCACAAAAAACATGTTTACCTGCTTTAGCAACTGCAACAATTTGTTCTTCATGTGTACTGTGAGGGGTCGCTATAACTACAGCTTCAATCGCCGAATCACCAAGAACGTGGGCAAAATCATTCGTTATCTCAATGCCTTTACTCTGAGCAAAACTCAGCTTCGGATCTGGCACAATATCAACGGCTTTTGAAAAACGGATTTTATCACTTTTGCCTTGAAGTGAATTAACGATATGGGTTCCCCACCAACCAAGCCCAATTATTGCAGTATTAATCAATTTGATTCCCAATTCAGCACTTACTAGCACTAATACCTATATTCTACGTGAAAATTATTTTACTTATGAGTTCATTTTTTCGCATCTAAAAATGTTTGAATAAAGAGCCTATTGCCAAATCCCAAAAACAATAATAATTATCGTGATATGTTTATAGAATTGCTTCGTAAAATATAATAATTATAGATACAAAAATTCTAAAATCCATAACATTTGGTTATCTTCATCATGAATTATTTCAGTTTTTTAAGAAATAATTGGCGCTTCTTAAGCTTCGGAATCTTTCTCAATTTTTTTTCAAGTACAGGACAAACATTTTTTATTTCGATTTTTGGCGGAGAACTTCGTAAAGACTTTAATTTAAGCGAAGGGGATTTTGGTTTTATATTTATGATCGCAACATTACTTAGTGCAACTAGTTTGATTTGGCTTGGTCGATTAATTGACCGCATGGATCTACGTTTATATACATTCTGGGTTTGTGTTGGTAGTATCCTTGCTGTTTATTTTACTTCAACCGTTACGTCGGCTTTTATGCTCGCCATTGCTTTTTATTTGCTACGATTGACGGGACAGGGATTAATGACCCATATAGCCGTAACATCCATGGGTAGGTATTTTACTAATCAGCGAGGGACAGCAATCGGGATAATCACCCTTGGGAGTACCTTAGGTTTAGCCGTATACCCTCTGGTTGGCGTTATGCTGATTGAATCATATGGATGGAGCTATGGCTGGCTAATTGTAGCAGTTTTCTACTTAATTGTTTTAATACCTTTGCTTCTATGGCTTTTGAAAGGTCAAAAAATTCGCCATGACACCTATCTCACTGAGCGTGAAAATGAAACATCTTCGGCAGTTCCGGTCTATCACTATTCTGTTAGGGCTATGTTGTCGGAGTTGCGATTTTATTTAATTACGCCTGCTATAACAGCTTCACCTTTCTTGTTAACAGGATTGCTTTTTCACCAAGTTTCTATAGTTGAAAGTAAAAATTGGTCAATTTCCATCTTTGCTAGCGGGTTTTTTGGCTTGGCAGTTGCTTCTTTCTTGACCTCTTTCGCACTAGGCCCTCTTGTAGACAAATGGCGGGCGTCCAATCTACTTCCATTTATTTTAGCGCCTTTAGTGCTTGCGCTTATAGTGCTTAATAATTTCGAAACTGAATTTTCTGGATTTATTTATTTAATTTTAATGGGGAGTTGCTTTGGTACGACGTTTACATTATCCGGTGCTATCTGGCCCGAATTATATGGGACCAAAAACTTAGGAGCTATTAAATCAATAATAAAAGTAATAATGGTATTTTGTAGTGCTATTTCTCCATGGGTTTTTGGGCTGCTTTTTGATGCTGGCTTCGGTATCACAGAAATCAGCTATTTGAGTATAGCGATCATATTATTAACAGCAATCATGGCTAAATTAGCACAAAATCTAGGTAATATACAAAAATACTAAAAAAATAGATCCTGACACATTAAAATTGGTATCATAAGAGACCCTAGTAAGGTATGACTTTCGATATTTAGTTATACGATCGGTAAACATTAACGTAAGTCAAATAGCATTTTATTTAAAAATATGATTGATAAAAGCGTTCAAAATATAAAAGAGGCCATTTCTGATATAAATGATGGCGCAATCATTCTCAGCAGCGGATTTGGAGATGCTGGGGCCCCAATAAAGCTTCTGGAAGCGCTAGCAAAAGAAAATATAAATAATTTAACTATCGTATCCAACAATGCTGGAGAGGGGAATTATGGCTTAGCAACATTGTTAAAGGCAGGAAAAGTCTCAAAAATTATTTGCTCATACCCTATAAGTGCGGGTTCAATAATTTTCCAAGATCTATATAATTCTGAAAAAATTAAGCTTGAAGTTATACCCCAAGGGACTTTGAGTGAACGGATGAGAGCTGCCGGATCTGGAATTGGTGCATTCTTTACACCAACCTCTGCTAGAACTAAATTAGGAGACGGCAAAGAAACTAGAATGATAGAAGGAATTGAACATGTGCTTGAATATCCATTAAAAGGCGACGTGGCTCTAATTCTTGCAAAAAAGGCTGATCGTTTAGGTAATGTTATCTACGATAAATCAGCACGGAATTTTGGTCCTATTATGGCAATGGCGGCAACAACGACTATCGTTCAAGTTGAAGAGTTGGTTGAAATAGGTGAAATGGACCCAGAATTGATAATTACACCAAGTATTTTTGTCGACCGGGTTATTGTGCATAATAGATAATTGCATTATGGAGTATGGAATTGATTATATGACAACAGCATAAAAAAAATGGGTCTCAATAGAAATCAAATTGCCTGGCGTATTGCACAAGAAATTCCTGAAGGTAGCTACGTCAATCTTGGTATTGGCAGTCCAGAATTAGTCGCCAACTATATCCCAGATGGGCGGGAAATATTTTTCCATAGCGAGAATGGGATCCTTGGTATGGGCCCAGCACCAAAAGCCGGTCACGAGGATGGTAACCTTATCAATGCCGGTAAAAAGCCTGTAACATTATTACCAGGAGGGAGTTATTTTAATCACACGGACTCATTTGCAATGATCCGCGGAGGTCATATTGATATTTGCGTTTTAGGGGCCTACCAAGTGGCTGAGAATGGTGACCTTGCAAATTGGGCTACTCTTGATACGACAAAACCCCCAGGCGTTGGAGGCGCAATGGATTTAGCTGTCGGTGCTAAAAAAATATATATAATGATGGATCATGTAACAAAAGATGGCCAGCCAAAACTTATGAAAAGCTGCACATATCCACGGACTGGACACAGCGTGGTTAAAACTATTTTTACAGATCTAGCAGTGATAGACATCATTGAAAAAGAGTTTGTAGTTCGAGAATTAGTAAAGGGTGTTTCTATGAGCGAAATAGAGTCTAAAACTGACGCCCCGCT
>CAZXGI010000007.1:0-6834 GCA_964639965.1 uncultured Rhodospirillaceae bacterium | reverse complement strand
TTCAACCAATTTGAAAGATCAATTTGGGAACAACGAGCAGAGCAAAAAGGTCTAAATTGCAAAACCGCTGACTTCGCGCAATTTGGACATTTTTTTGAAACACCTTTAATTGGTTTTACAGCAACCATAAAAAATTCCTAAATTAAATGGCAAGTAATTCAAAATAATCTCGGGATGAATTTGAGATCTTCTCTACAGAGAGAATTGGGCCTATTCGATCAAGCAGTTCAGTCCAAGTTGTCTTCATGTCAACCTTCAGGCAAACATATATTTCATGGCTACATTTTATTGTTAGTTTTTTCCCAGGATTACGATTAATCTCCCTTAAAATAATTCGGATCATATCTATAACGATAGCTCTAATAGTCATAGAGTGGTCCCCTTTTTCGTGAAAACGAGACCCCAAACTTTCCCCAATCCGTTGCCGGGTCATTTCTAACAAACCGAGCTTGGAAAAGCCGTAAATATTATAATTCCCTTCTTTGTCCAATGACCTCAATAATACAGATTGAATATGCTCTCTACTATGTTTTCGTTTCATTGGCAGAAAATCTACAACAAATTGCCCCGATAAATTCCGTAAAACTATTTGGCGTGCTAACTCAATCGAAGCTTCTTCATTAACAGACCGTGCAAAGGTCTCTGGGTCATTATCACGATTATAAATCCCGCTATCAACGTCGACTGCCACTAAGGCTTGTGTTTCTTCAATGATGAGTCTCCCACCAGATGGTAAAGTTATCACCGATTCAAATAAGTTGGCAATCTGTTGATCTAAATCGTAAGTGTCAAATAAAGCAACATGATCGTCAGCGAACTCGATTATTTTTTCTAATTCTGAAACATAATTGGTTACAAAATTGATAGTTTTCAATAATGTGGCCCGATCATCAATAATTATTCGGCTCCAATCTGCACTTCCAAAATCTCTCAAAAAAATCAAAAACTGATCCGGTTGTTTATAAAGACAAGCGGGTGGCCTTATTTCTTCTTTTTTAGACAAAACTTTAGTCATTTGATCGAGAAGATTTGTGGCTTCCTTTTGCAAACTCTCTATAGAAACAGATTGCGCCTTTGTGCGAACAATTAGCCCACTTAAAGAATTATCAAAATTATTTAACGCGTATCTGATACGTTCACGATGCGTTTTGTCTAAGATACTCTTTGAAACTGAAACACCTGCTCGACCTAAAACTGATACAACTGTGCGTCCAACCAATTCAATACGTGTTGTGAGCTTTGCACCTTTGCCGTTAGTTCCATCACGCACAACTTGCACTAATACAGCATCACCTTCTTTAAATAGTGCTTTTATAAGTCTTGGATTTTCTTTATTTGTATCAAAAGTTTGTCCGTCATTAGCTGCAAGGAACCCAGATACACCAAGTCCTATATCAACAAACGCAGCGTTCATTCCAGCGATTACCTTCTCAATCCTGCCCAGATAAATGTTACCAACCAGAGATTCGTCACCATCACTTGTAATTATCAAATTCTTTAATCGTCCGCCTTCAGTAAGAGCCAATCGTGTTTGACCTGGCACCCTATTGATGAAGACTTCCAGAACGGAAGTTAAATTCATTGGTTAAAACCTAAGCCTTCAAGTAGTTGTGCAGTTTCATAAAGTGGCAAACCAACAACATTACTATAGGATCCATTGATAGACCGAATAAATTTAGACGCTAAGCCTTGTATAGCGTAAGCTCCCGCTTTATCTTCCCACTCGCCCGACCCCAGATACAATTCTAATTCTTCTAACGAAAGGTGTTTAAATGTAACATGCGTTTCGACAACACGTTTATAAAGCTTACCTTCTGGCGATACGATTGCCAGCCCACCAATTACCTTATGGCGGCGGCCTGATAAAAGTTTTAAGAATATCCGAGCCTGTTCCAATGTTCCAGCTTTCGGAAGAATTCGTCTGCCACAAGCTACTACGGTATCCGCCGCCAAGACAAAAACATCAGAATTTTCTTTAAAAACCGTGGTTGCCTTTTCAACCGATAGTCTCTCCACCAACTTTCGAGGCAACTCACCATTTAGTGGAGTTTCATCAATATTTGCTGGAATTACACGATCCGGCACAATACCTATTTGCCGCAACAAATCTATACGCCGCGGCGAAGCTGAAGCTAATACTATATTCGGAGAATAATTCTCTAGCATCGGAGTTGTCCTTTGCCAGGCTGAAACCATAATTTAATACATTATTTAAATCTGAACGTAATACGGCCTTTAGTTAAATCATAGGGTGTCATCTCAACATTAACCCTGTCTCCAGCCAAGACGCGAATCCGATGTTTTCGCATTTTCCCAGCAGTATGGGCAAGAATTTCATGATCATTATCCAACGTAACACGGAACATCGCGTTAGGAAGAAGTTCCTTCACTGTACCTTCAAACTCTAATAACTCTTCTTTTGCCATTTTTCACCATTTAATTAATGGGCACCATGAAATAAGTCCTCTTGAAACTTTTGGTCAAGCCATTTTCACAAAATCAACTATCTTTTAGCAAAAAATAGACCCTTAAGTCTAATATTTATATTTTTATTTAATTTTTGTGAGGAACTTCGTTTCAATTTTATAAATCAAGTCATCGCGAATTTGACGAAACCCTAACAACCTTGCTTCTCGCCTTCCCCTTATCACATCTGGGTCAAACGTAGGCCAATAAATTAATTCACAAGACATCCACCGCGTAAGTTCTACCGCTGCATGCTGAGCCTCGGGTGATAACGAAATTATCATGTCAAATGATGTATCATCAAGAGAATCAAAGGTCTTTGAACGGTGGTTAGAAAGATCGATTCCAATTTCCGCCATTACTTCAACCATATAACCATTGCTTTCGCCTGCCTGTATTCCTACAGAATCAATATAAATACGTCCACCGTGTAAATTCTTTAAAATACCTTCAGCCATCGCTGAACGGACTGAGTTCATGGTGCAAGCGAATAATACAGAAGATGGAAGGTTATCGGATTTAGACACTATAAATCACCTTGAATGCAGAACACACAGCAAGGTAAAAAGTTGGCGCCCAGTATCGAAGTCAACTTCGACGTATTTTTTTAATCTTTCAACAAAAATTTCAGAGCCATCATTGTGAAGTCCTCGACGCGCCATGTCGATAGCCTGAATCTTTGATGGACTTGCGACTTTAATTGCACTGTAATAACTTTCACATATCAAAAAATAATCTTTGATAATTGAACGAAAATAGGACAACGATAAATCAAAATTAAATATTTCATTATCGGCCTCATCACAGACAGACAATCCCAAACGATTTTCATTTATGCTGAGATGTAAAATAAACGGTCCAAGTTCGCCATTAATTGGCGCAAAATAATTTTCTTCTAATAGGTCAAAGATAGCTACAGCACGTTCATGCTCTACTTCTAAACTACAACGCCCTAGGCTATTCTCATCCAAGAAAATATTTACAATTCGGAGGCGTTCATCCATGGCATTTATCCAACATCCAGGCCTGTTAAACGTAACTTTACTGAAAGTGCATGTACGTCCAAACCCTCCGCCTCAGCTAATGTAACCGCAGCAGGGCCAATTGAGCCAATATTTTGGGGCGAAACCTCTATGAGACTAGTCCTTTTCATAAAGTCAATGACGCCTAATCCAGAAGAAAAACGTGCAGAACGACCGGTTGGCAAAACATGATTTGGTCCTCCAATGTAGTCACCAAGAGCCTCAGGTGTATATCGGCCTAAAAATATAGCACCCGCGTTAAAAACATTGGCCGCCAATGAATTGGGGTTTTCAATGGCTATCTCCAAATGTTCTGGTGCAAGTTTATTAATTAAATTGACGCTCTGCTCCATAGATTCAAGTATGATAACTGCACCAAATTTTTCCCAGCTCTCGCTAGCAATTGTTGAACGTGATAAGCCCTTCAATTGAGCATTGATAGCCTGGCAAACTTGCTCTGCAAAATCATCATCGTCAGTAATAAGTATAGCTTGAGCTGTTACATCGTGCTCAGCTTGTGCCAACAAATCGGCAGCAATCCAATTAGGATCATTTTTATTATCAGCAACTATTAAAATTTCTGATGGTCCTGCGATCATATCAATACCCACAATTCCAAACACTTTTCGCTTAGCCATCGAAACGTATGAGTTGCCGGGCCCAACAATTTTATCAACTGACTGGATACTATTACAGCCGTATGCTAATGCCCCAATAGCTTGTGCACCACCAACCTTATATATTTCATCAATACCAACAATATTGGCTGCAGCCAAAACCAGCGGGTTAACCACGCCATTTGGGGCTGGCACAACCATTACCAAACGCTTGACACCGGCAACTTTTGCAGGGATCGAATTCATTAAGACCGAAGATGGATAAGAAGCTAGCCCTCCCGGAACATATTTCCCGACAGCTTCTATAGGATTCCTTTTTAACCCGAGTTGAATACCCTCATTGTCTTCATAAGCTAAATCTTCAGGAAGCTGCTTCATATGAAAATCGCGTATACGTTTTGCGGCTAGTTTTAGGGCCTTTAGTTGTTCACCATTGCATTCTTGGAACGCAGTTTTAATTTCTTGTGAAGAAATAGTAATTTTATCAGCGGTTAGTTCGATTCGGTCGAATTGGGAAGTGTACTTGAACAATGCCTCATCACCATTACGACGCACGTCATCAAGAATATCAGTAACAACTAATTCAACACTAGCCTGGTCTTCCCGCTTAAAATCTAGAAAACTTTCAAATTCTTCCACAAAATTTGCTGATGATGATCTAAGCCTTATGGGCATCAACAGCCTCACGGAAGGTTTTTATCCAGTAATTAATTTCGTTTGGACGTGTTTTGAGGGCAGCACGATTGACAGCTAAACGCGAAGAAATCGGAGAAATTTCTTCGACTTCGACCAACCCATTAGCCTTTAAAGTTGAACCTGTCGAAACTAAATCAACGATCCTGGAACACAAACCCATTGATGGCGAAATTTCCATAGCGCCATTGAGTTTTATACACTCAGCTTGAACGCCTCGTGAAGCAAAGTGCCGCCGTGTGATTTCCGGATATTTTGTCGCAATACGGATGTGACTCCAACGCTGAGGATTGTCATCAGGTGCCATATCAGCTGGCTCCGCCACTATCATACGGCAATGTCCAACACAAAGATCCACTGGAGCATATATCTGAGCGTTATCAAATTCGAGCAAAACATCTTGTCCGGCAACACCAAAATGAGCCGCGCCAAAAATTATGAAAGTAGCCACATCAAAACTTCGAACCCGGACAATATCAAGATTTGCATGGTTTGTAGAAAAACGTAATTTACGCGACGTATTATCGTCAAATGCAGCTTCTGGTTCAATGCCAGCGCGTCTTATTAAAGGCATCAATTCTTCAAGAATACGGCCCTTTGGTAAAGCAAGAACAAGATTATCATTAGATAACATTGGTTTAACTCCATAATGCGGCGCATTAATAGAGGTTTTTCAGGAGAATTGCCACTATTTTGTTCGGACCAAACAAGGCTAGATTTGATCTCGTTACATATAAGTATCAAAGAATTAATCTTTAAACCGTTCAATCAAAGCACCACAAGCTGCGAGCTTTTCTTCAACACGTTCATAACCACGGTCTAAATGATAGACACGATTAATAATCGTTTCACCTTCTGCTGCAAGCGCAGCAAGAACGAGTGAAATAGACGCTCGTAAATCAGTCGCCATAAGCTCTGCACCTGAGAGCTTATTAACACCCCTGATTATTGCTGATGAACCATGGACATTTATATCAGCTCCCATGCGACAAAGTTCAGGAACATGCATGAACCGATTTTCGAAAATCGTCTCAGTTATCATTGATGCTCCTTCTGAAACGGCCAAAAGAGCCATGATTTGGGCCTGCATATCAGTCGGAAATCCAGGATATGGTTCGGTCATTACATCAATACCCTTTACCCGACCAGAAGAGTTGATAATTCGGATACCATCATCAACCTCACTAACAGTGATCCCAGCGTTAGTTAAAACATCGGCGACAGACCCCATTAATTCAAGACGAGTTCCTTTCAACGTAACATCACCACCCGTAATTGCAGCCGCAACAGCATACGTGGCCGTTTCAATTCTATCCGGGATTACTTGATAATCTGCCGCTTGTAAACTTGGTTTGCCCACGACCGTAAGTGTATCACTCCCAATACCCTCTATCTCAGCACCCATCATTCTTAAGCAATAAGCAAGATCTGAAATTTCTGGTTCCCTTGCTGCATTTGAGATAATTGTTTTGCCATCAGCCAACGTAGCCGCCATCAAAATATTTTCAGTCGCCCCCACCGAGACAGATGGAAACAAAACGCTCGTCGCTTTGAGTCCTCCGGGTGCAGAAGCACTAATATAGCCCTCTTTAAGCTCTATCTTCGCTCCAAGAGCTTCAAAAGCTTTTAAATGAAGATCAACAGGCCTAGTACCTATTGCACAACCACCAGGCAGTGATACTTTGGCCTCGCCCCAACGCGCCAGCAATGGTCCTAACACCAATATAGAGGCACGCATTCGACGCACTAACTCATAGGGCGCTGTTTTATTTTTTGGCTCATGGCCGTTTAGCTCAAAAACGCGTCCTATATGTCCGCCATCGGGTGCATTGCCATTCATACTTACCTCGACACCAAGCTCAGATAATAAGTGGACCATCGTTGTGATATCCGTTAGATGAGGAAGATTTGAAAGACAAAGAGTTTCTGATGTTAACAAAGAGGCTGCCATAAGAGGTAAAGCGGCATTCTTTGCACCCCCAATTTGAATCATACCCTTTAGTGGCTGACCACCCATTACACGAATTTTATCCATG
>CAZXGI010000006.1:0-70450 GCA_964639965.1 uncultured Rhodospirillaceae bacterium | reverse complement strand
AGTTTGGGCCGTTGGTCAGGCATCTAACATGAAAGCTTTTGGACCGAAGGCTCAACTAACGGCAATTATCGATGACTGGAATTCCTACTATATCGCACGGACTAAAGCTTTCTTGGACGGTACGTGGAAATCAGGTGACGTTTGGGGAGGCTTCAAATCAGGTATGGTCAAAATGGCTCCTTATAATAAAGCAATTCCTTCTAATGTTGTAGCTATGGCTGAAAAAGCTAAAGATGGCATCATAGCTGGGTCGGTCCATCCTTTTACGGGGCCAATTAAGGACCAAAAAGGAAAAATACGTGTTGCTGCAGGCAAAACAGCTGATGATGGAATGCTTTTGGGTATGAATTGGTATGTAGAAGGTATAGAGGGCACAATTCCGAAATAACCGATACGAGAAAAGAAAATCGCGAGGTCGGATCATATTCAGGCCTTGCGGTTTTCGTTTTTGGAAGATTTTAATCACCATCATGTCGACACAATCTGACATAAAAGGTGCGCTAGCGATTAAGGGGCGGGTTTTGACATTTAACGATGGTCCCCTTGATTATAACTATTGGGATAATGGCTGTGTTCTAATAGAAAAAGGATTTATTTCTGCTGTAGGTGATTCAACTTCGGTCGATTTACCAGAAAATATAAACATCGTTAATTATGGTGATGATCTTATTCTAGCGGGTTTTGTTGATAGCCATGTGCATTATCCTCAGATGAACGTTATCGCGTCCTTTGGTACTAAATTAATTGACTGGTTAAATATTCACACCTTTCCTGAGGAAGCTAAATTTTCCGATAAATCCTATGCTAGGTCTATCGCCAAATTTTTCTTTTCTGAATCTATTAAGAATGGTTATACCACTAGTGCCGTTTTTTGCACCGTTCACCCTCAATCAGTTGATGTTTTTTTTACAGAAGCGGAGTTATTGGGTCTTCGTATGATCGGTGGCAAAGTCCTGATGGACCGGCATGTGCCGGACAATTTATGTGATACGGCTCAAATAGGATATGATCAATCCTCAGAACTGATTAATAAATGGCATAAAAAAGGTCGGGTACTTTATGCAATTACACCCCGATTTGCGCCAACATCAACACCCGAGCAACTCGAAGTTGCGAGTTCATTATACCGGGAAAATGAAGGCGTATATATTCAGTCACACGTTTCTGAAAACCTCGATGAAATTGAATGGGTTGCAAAACTTTTTCCTCAGGCATCTTCTTATCTTGATGTTTATAACCGTTTCAATTTATTGGGTCCACGGGCACTTTATGGGCATGGAATTCACTTCTCAGATTCTGATATAGAAATGATACGGGACACGGATACGTCAATTATTCATTGTCCCACGTCAAATTTATTTTTAGGAAGCGGTCTGTTTGAGTATGAAAAGTTTCAGAATATCGGTGCTCGTCTGGGATTGGGAACAGATGTGGGTGGTGGTACTTCAATGTCACCTTTTGCCACAATGAAGGCAGCGTATGAGATTGCACAATTGCGCAATTATTCCATTTCACCATTAGAGGCTTTTTATATGGTGACGCTTGGTGGTGCAAAAGCGTTGCATCTTGAGGAGAAAATAGGCCGAATTAAAGTTGGATATGAAGCCGATCTAGTTGTTGTCGATCTAAATTCAACAGAATTAATTCGTGGTCGTATGGCTCAAGTTCGTAGTCTTGAAGAAACATTGTTTTTACAGATAATATTAGCCGATGATAGGGCAATTCGAGCTACTTACGCTAGTGGCAAGAAAATTTATTAGGAAGTTAATTAGTCAAAAGTTGAATCAAATTGTTGAATTTTTTGAACAAGGTAATTTTTTTGAGAAAATAAGGATTTTTAGATTTTATGGTTTCTCAAATAACTAATTTAGAAGTGAAATAAAAAATATTTGTTAAACGCAGATATTTGTGTTGATAGATTTTTATCTAGTATAATTTGATTTTATAAATTAGGTTCTCTAAGTTTTGTATTTTATAATGATAACTACTATTAAATTAATTATTTTATTTGTTCCAAATATAAAGGAGGTTTTAGATGACGGATCAACCATCAGAAGCGGATTTACAAAATCCGGATTATTCTCCGCCGCTTGGTGAAGCCATACCGCTCGGGATTCAGCATGTATTGGCCATGTTTGCTGGTAATGTAACAGTACCTCTCCTAATTGCTTTAGCGGCAGGTGGACCGCAGCTTATTACGCCGCTGGTTCAAATAGCTTTGCTTGCCGCTGGGGTAGCAACTCTTATTCAAACCATTGGTATAGGCCCCATAGGTTCACGTCTTCCTGTGGTCCAAGGCACCAGTTTTGCTTATGTTGGTATTCTAATCGGAGCTTTAAAGAGTGGAGCTACACTGGCAGCAGTTTTTGGTGCTTCGTTGATAGGAGGTTTGTTTCAGATAATTCTTGGGTTTTTTATTCCACAAATTCGTAAATATATTCCCTCCATAGTTTCTGGCGTGGTTGTCTTGACAATCGGACTTACGCTGCTTCCAGTAGGCATAAAGTACTCAGCAGGTTGTGGAGCCTTTCCAGCCCCGTTTTGTAAAGGGCTCGGGTTTGGTAGTTTATCAAACTGGGGGATGGCGATATTCGTAATAATTGTAACCTTACTTATTCGACGGTATGGTAAGGGTATCTGGTCAGCTGCATCCATATTTTTTGGATTAGTGATAGGCTATATAGTTGCTATACCTCTTGGAATGGTCAGTCCTAAAGCGATAGCAAAGATAGGAAGTTCTGATTGGTTTGGATTTCCGGATCAGTGGTTTGGATTGGACTTCTCCAGCCCTGCGGCTCTTGGTCTGATAGGATTGATGATCATAATGGCCTTTATTACAACGATCGAAACAGTCGGTGACATTTCTGGGATTACCATGGGTGGAGCAAATCGCGAGCCAACCGATGAAGAGCTAAAAGGTGGAATTATGGCAGATGGTTTTGGCTCTGCTGTCGTTGCATTGTTTGGGGGTTTGCCCAACACCTCTTACAGTCAGAATGTTGGGTTAGTTTCTTATACAAAGGTAATGAGTCGCCATGTTGTTTCTATTGGTGCCGTTTTCTTAATTCTTGCAGGCTTAGTGCCAAAGTTGGCTGCATTAGTCGCAGCGTTGCCTTCGGCTGTGTTGGGTGGCGCGGCTGTGGTGATGTTTGGTATGATTGCAGCGGCGGGCATGAAGTTAATTGGCCAAGCTGGTTTTAGTGCTCGCAATATGACGATAGTTGCAATTTCTCTTGGATTGGGTGTTGGTATTTGGCAAGTAGATCAACTTGGTAAATTGGCAAAATTTGGTCCAATCCCATCGACGAGCTTTGTTGACTGGTCAATTCCGTTATTTGTTTCAGGTATTGTTGTATCTGGTATCGTGGCAGCAGTTCTTAACGCCGTAATGCCTGAAGATGATTAAATTTGTTATTTAAACAAAGCTGCAAAGTAATTGTAGAAAACCCCCTAGCCTTCTGATGATTGCTAGGGGGGTTCTTCCCATGTAAAACCTCAATATTTCATCTGCAATAGTGAAACAATGCGAACTTAGGTTATTATAGACGGGTGCCTAAGAAGTTTTTTTTTGCTGGAGTTTCATTTTGCCATCCCAACGTGGCACGGTATCGACGGTAATATCGAATTGGTCCAATACACGCATGACTATGTGGTCGACCATATCCTCTATTTTTTCTGGGTGATTATAAAATGCCATCATTGGGGGTGCTATGCTAACGCCCATGCGCGCAAGTTTTAGCATATTTTCCAAATGAATTTGATTGAGTGGCGTTTCGCGAGCTACCAATATTAGTTTCCGCTGTTCTTTAATGATTACATCTGCGGCTCTGTGTATAAGATGAGTGCCTTGGCCATTTGATATCGCGGCAAGGCTTGCCATTGAACAGGGTATAACAACCATACCATTTGTTTGAAATGAACCCGAAGAAACAGCAGCCCCCATATCTCCTGGGCCATAAAAGATATCGGCCATGGAAGTAACTTCGTCGTAGGAATAACTGGTCTCGTGCTCTAAAGTTTGATGGCCCCATTTGCTGATAATTAAATGTGTTTCGACGTCTGTTTCACTAAGCATCTCAAGCAAGCGGACACCTAAGATTGAGCCTGTTGATCCTGTTATACCTATAATAATTTTTTTCATAAAAATTCCATAAATTCAAAACTTAGACCTTGCAACTTTCCCTCTGATCGATGCGCTTGGTAATAGCCTTAGAACTTCAAAGTTCCTACCAAATCCTTTCAGGAGGGTTAGGAGCCCAAAATTGAAGCTACTATCTATTAGTAATTTCCTTAATTTTTTATCACGTTGCGCAAGTTAGCTAAATATTTTTTTTACAGTAACCTTTAATCTATATTACTTGAATAGTTAATTTGCAAAATTTTTGGTTTCACTGGCTTTGAATCACGACGCAATAAAACAGATTGACTCTCATAAGACTTGCCGTTAACGATAGTTGTGATGGTTTACCTCATTATGAAGTAAAAAAGGGAATAAGGTACGTTAGTTAGAATGAACTGGCAAATCCTTAGCTGCCCCCGCAACTGTAGGCATTTTGCAAGTCAGATACCGCCATCAAAAGTAACCACGGAGGGTGATATGAGAGAAGTAAAAAATTTTCAGAATGTTAATAAAATAGCAAGTTTGCCCGATAGGCTAGTAATGGCAGTATTGGGGTGTGTGATAGGTACATTTATTTTACTCGGAGTTGGTTTTTCCGGTGTTAATGTAATCCACAGTGCCACACACGATGCTCGGCATGCCAATTCATTTCCCTGTCATTAGGACAATTTAATGTTACAGCGATTACTCCTTACGGTGCTGTTTTCTGGTACTGTTGCCGGAATAGTACTCACAATATTCCATTTGGCTGCAGTACAACCGCTTATTTTGAAAGCCGAGAACTATGAAAAACTTGCAAATTCACCTTCGGTTATTGTCAGGCATGTTCATCAAACGGGGTTAACTCATAACCATGCCGGAGGAAACGTTCCACATCTTCACGAAAAAAATTTCCATATCCATGCTGAAGGTACAGCACACGTGCATCCCAATGTTAAAACAGCGCATGCTGGTTCGGCGTCAATAAATGCAGTCAATAATTTCCAAGGGGCGCATTCGCATAGTGATCTTGTTTGGTCCCCTCAAGAGGGTATTGAGCGTTCTTTGTATACTTTGGCTGCAAATATTCTTACGGCTATAGCTTTTTCTTTTTTGTTGGTATCCGGTTTTATTTTTTATGGAGGTTCAATCACCTTTCTTAATGGTATGCTCTGGGGTCTAGCAGGTTTTGCTTGTTTTTCATTTTTGCCAGCATTAGGGCTGCCTCCTGAATTGCCCGGTTCAGTTGCGGGTGATTTGCTGGCTCGTCAAATTTGGTGGCTTGGAATAGCAGTATTAAGTGTTGCCGGCTTGTCAGTTCTAGTTTTTTGTAGTTCAAATGTTTGGCGGGCAGTTGGTCTTTTATTATTGATAGCCCCCCACGCATTAGGTGCGCCTGTTCCAGAAGCAGGAGCGATTGGCGCTTCGCCCCCTGAGTTGGCAGCACATTTTGCTGTGATTTCTTTATTTTCTTCAGCTGTTATGTGGGTAGTTATGGGCATTGTTGCAGCCTGCTTATTTGATAAATTCTTAATTGAGAATTTTGGAAGCTATTCAAGGACCCAAGAAAATTAACCGATAGACAAATTAAATTTTATTATTTACGGCGGCTTCCTCGAAGGTTGCCATACCACTATGACAGGCGACTGCACTTCTTAATATTCCTATGGCTAAAGCAGCTCCGGATCCTTCACCAAGCCTCATACCTAAATCAAATAGTGGTATTTTATTGATTTCTTCAAGTAGATGTTTGTGACCCGGTTCTGCAGAGACATGTGCAACCAAACAGTGGTCTAATGCATTAGAATCTATGGAATGTAAAACAGCAGCCGCAGAACAAACAACGTAGCCATCTAACAAAACAGGAATTCTTGATAGGCGCGCAGTTATAATTGCGCCGCAAATCGCGGCCATTTCACGGCCTCCGAAGCAACGCAATATTTCGAGGCTATCTGTTAGGACAGCTTTGTGTAGTATGACACTTTCTTTTACGATTCTTATCTTGTTCTCAAGTTCTTTGCCGGTCACACCGGTGCCGGGTCCCGCCCAGTCACTAGCTTTACCACCATATAGTGCATGGCAAATTGCCGCTGATGCTGTTGTATTGCCTATACCCATTTCCCCGATACACAAAACATCTATTCCTATATCTGGTCCAGACATACCAAAAGCTATGGCTTCAGCACAATCACTGTCATCCATTGCAGGCTCGCGAGAGAAATCACGGGTTGGAATTTCAAGGGCTGTTTCCATTATTTTTAATTCAACATCGAACACTTTGCAAAGTTGGTTTATAGCAGCGCCTCCGCCTTGAAAATTAGCGATCATTTGTCGATTTACTTCTGTTGGGAAAGCAGAGACATTTTGTGATGTTATACCGTGCGAGCCAGCAAATATAATGACCCTTGGCAAGTTGATTTGTGCTGGGTGTTTACCTTGCCATCCGGCTAGCCACTCAGAAATTTCCTCTAATCGACCTAGGGAGCCTTTTGGTTTGGTAAGCTTAGGCTCTCTTGCTCGAGCAGCAGCCATAGCTTCTTCATCCGGCCCCCAAAAGTTGTGAATTAATTCTCTGACCGAATTTAGTGTTGTCACCGGTTTTTTTTTCATTGCGTACTCCCATCGTACGTAGAAAATTGTTTGAGTATGATAAACTAGAATTATATCGTGTCATATAACTTCGTTGGCATCTTCGAAAGCAATTTTTTAAAGGACTTATTTTGGACAAGAAAGAAGAAAATATTAGGAAGCCGGAGAATATTGATGAGAATAAATTAAAAGAGACAGTTCTTGATAAAGAATCAAAGAATACTCTCGGTTTGTTAGAAAGATTAAAATCTAACGTAAACAAACAAGGTTGGTTTTCTGACTTAAAGATTTGTTTCTGTGTGTTAACGCGGATCCCATTCTATTTAGGTATTTCTCCTAACGAATTTTCGATTTCTGAAGCTTCGAGATTTTTTCCTATTGTTGGAGCATTTATTGGTTTGTTAGCATCCGTAGTTTTGTGGATTGCTGGTTGGTTTGGCTTCTCGCCGGTCCTATTGGCGCTATTTGCTTTGCTCACTATCACTCTTTTAACCGGCGCACTCCACGAGGATGGATTAGCAGATACTTTTGATGGTCTTGGGGGGGGGATAACGCGAGATCAGAAACTAAAAATTATGAGGGATAGTCAAATAGGAAGCTATGGTGTAATGGCTTTGCTTTTTAGCTTTGGTTTGCGTTGGACAGCATATACAGAAATTGCAGAACTAGGGTTTAGTTATATATTTACAACGTTGATTGCGGTGGCAGCCGGTTCGCGCGCGGCTCTGCCAGTAATTATGTATTTTGTCCCCGTTGCACGTGAAGATGGTTTGAGCGCTGGCGCTGGTAAGCCGAGTTTTGATCGTGCAATTACAGCTTTGTTAATAGGCATAGGCTTGGTGCTGTTTTGTCTGGGTTTTAGACTTACTGTTCTTGCTTTCGGTGTTTCGTTGCTAGTGGCTGGATTTTTCATTTATTTTGTAGCTACCCGTATAGGAGGACAAACCGGTGATGTTTTAGGGGCCGCTCAGCAGATAACAGAAATTTCATTATTATTAACAATTATTATGGCAGGTATGTAATGAATTCAACGCACTGGTGGTGGGTACGGCATGCACCATCTGCGGGACTGCCCGGAATTATTCATGGTCAAGATGACGTTGATGCTGATCTTAAAGATCGAAAAGTAATCAAGGCTCGGATGGCAATGCTGCCAAAAGACGCGGTCTGGTTGACGAGCGGTTTACCTAGGACCACCCAGACAGCAGCGGCACTTGGAGGCGTCGATTGTCGTATAGTAAAGGGATTGATGGAACAAGATTTTGGTGATTGGAATGGCAGAAGTTGGCAAGACCTTAGAGATAACCAAACTAGGAAATTCTGGATGAATTTTGCCACTGAGGCACCACCTGGAGGTGAAAGTTTTGTGCAAATGGTGGATCGTGTTTCGCGTACCATTGAAGAACTCTCGATAGAGTATGAAGGCCGAGATATAATAGCGGTCGCACATGCTGGCACAATTCGTGCTGCTTTGACGGTGGCTCTGAATTTATTCGCTAAATCAGCTCTAACTTTTCAATTGGATAATTTGTCAATTACCCAGATTGAGAATATTCCCGAAGGTGATTTGAGAGCCTGGTGTGTTCACGGTATAAACCGCTAATGTATTTTTTATATTCAGATACCTAAATGCTAGCCATGTCGGTTTTCCAACATCATAATAAGGTTGGTTTAGCCGAATAATTTGAACTTGGATTATTTTGATATATTGATTTTAGGCTGAAGTCCTTGGCAGTTTTGTTATAATATTGGGTTAGTATTTAGGATTCATATGAAAAAAATATTTAGGCGGTATTTTGGTTTTGATGGGTACTGATGGTATGAATGAGCCTTTAAACTTAAAGCAGTCAGGGTTTACGTTAGTTCTTGGTGGACAACGTTCGGGTAAAAGTCTCTTCGCTGAGCGGCTTATCGAAGAAATCGGTGGGGGTATTTATATTGCTACGGCTGAAGCCCATGATAGTGAAATGGCTTCTAGAATTTTAGTTCATCAAGAACGGCGCGGCGACTTATGGCAAACCGTTGAGGAACCCGTATTACTAGTTCATACACTGTTATCGTTCAAAGGTCTTCCGAAGCCTGTTTTAGTTGATTGTTTGACGTTGTGGTTAACGAATATAATGTTCCTTAATAAGAATGTTGAGGCAGAAATAGATGATCTGTGTGCTTTGGTTGGGGTTATAGATTTCCCCGTTGTTTTGGTGTCGAATGAGGTTGGCCACGGAATCACACCAGAAAATGCTTTAGCCCGGCAGTTTGCAGATTGGGCAGGAAAAATGAATCAGAAAATTGCGGATGTTTCTGATAGCGTTATTCTCGTGACGGCGGGGATTCCACAAATACTAAAATAGGTAATAATTATGATATTAAAGACTAAGATACCTGTTACTGTAATAACTGGCTTTTTAGGGGCGGGAAAAACCAGTTTGATCCGCCATATGTTGGAGAATACAAGCGACAAGAAGCTTGCGCTAATCATTAATGAGTTTGGTGATCTTGGCATAGATGGTGATGTCCTCAAAGGTTGTGATAATGAGAGTTGTTCCGAAGATGATGTTTTGGAGCTGACTAACGGTTGTATCTGTTGTACTGTTGCCGATGATTTTTTACCAACCCTTGAAATGTTGTTAAATCGGAAAGAACGTCCAGATCAAATTGTTATAGAGACTTCGGGGTTAGCCTTACCCAAGCCCCTGATTAAGGCTTTTCAGTGGCCTGAGATTCGCTCACGGACGACGGTCGATGGCGTGATTACTGTTGTTGATGGTCCAGCTGTATACTCAGGATTATTTGCGAATGACCCTGATTTAATTAGAAGACAACGAGAGTCTGATCCATCGTTAGACCATGAGAACCCATTAGAAGAAGTGTTCAACGATCAGTTAGCATGCGCAGATATGGTCATCGTCAGCAAAACTGATATGCTCAAAGAAAAAAATTTAAAAGATGTTCTAACGCTAATAAATAAAACCTCGCGAACTCCTGTAGAAGCTATCCCTGTGGTTAATGGTAAACTAGATCCACAAATAATATTGGGTGTAGGGGCGGCCGTTGAAAATGATGTTGATTCACGGCCTTCCTTTCACGATGAGGAAGAAGATCACGAGCATGATGATTTTGATACAATTACCGTAACTATTCCACCAGTAGGTTTACCCATTGAAACTGTTGATCGCGTTAAATTGGCTCTTGATCAAGAGGGGGTTCTGAGGATCAAAGGGGTTGCTGAAGTTAATGGTAAGGAAGCCCGTTTGGTAATCCAGGGCGTTGGTGATCGTGTCGATTGGTATTATGATAGACCGTGGAACTCAAGTGAAAGCCGAAGAAGTCAACTAGTTGTTATAGGATTAAAGGGTTCTGACTTCACTATCGTTGAAACAATACTTAAAAACTAAGAGGTAGTATGCATCTGCTCGTCACCCAGCCGGGAGAAATCAATGATGGTGGTCAAGCAGTAGACCTTGGTCAGTCGCCTGGGGATATAGTATTTTTGTCATCAGCCGCTAGTGACTTGGCAATATTAGCAGAGGAACACCGAAGCCACGATTTTCCAACCCTCAGGCTAGCTAATTTAATGCAGCTCGGGCATAACATGTCGGTAGATTTATATATAGAAAATACAATCGTCGGGGCTAAATTGGTAATTGTTCGATTGCTTGGGGGTCTTGGTTATTGGCCCTATGGAATTGAGCAAATTAAGATAGCTTGTATTGAAAATGGCATCAAATTTGTTGTTGTACCGGGAGATGCCACTCCCGATCCCGAATTAACAGATCAATCCACATTAGAGCCTGAGGTCTGTCATCGTATTTGGCAATATTGTGTTCAGAGCGGGCCGGATAATATTCTTAACCTGTTATATTATTCAAGTTGGTTAATTGGCAGAGAAATGGATTGGCGTGAACCAGTATCTTTATTGCCTTCCGGTATTTATTGGCCATCATTTACTAATCCAAATTTAGAGCAGATTAGTGAAAAATGGGTCAACGGTTCGCCGGTGGTTGCAGTCATTTTCTATCGTTCGTTGCTACAAACTTCTGATCTTGACCCCATTAATTTATTAATCGAATGTCTTCAGACCAAAAATATCAATCCTCTTCCCATATTTGTTGGAAGTTTGAAAGATCCTATTTCTGCTGAGATAGTTAAAGGGTTTATCGAAAGAACTTACCCCGCTGTTATTTTAAATTGCACAGGTTTTGCTGTATCGTCGCCAGGGGGTAACACTTTAAAAACCCCCTTTTCAGAGGCTGATTGCCCTGTTTTTCAAGTTATATTATCGGGGGGAACGTTTGATGACTGGCAGGAAGGCGCTCGCGGTCTGTCACCAAAAGATCTTGCGATGAACGTTGCCCTCCCAGAGGTCGATGGGCGTCTTATTACACGAGCAATCTCGTTTAAAAATCAGAAAGAATTTGACGAATTAACGGAGGTTGCCGTTATAAAACATGAGGCGGTAAAATCACGCGTAGATTTTGTTGTGGCGCTAGCTGCTTCATGGGCACGCTTGCGCTCAGCCAAAGCAGCCGACAAGCGTTTAGCTATAGTTGTGGCGAATTATCCAAATAAAGATGGTCGGCTGGGCAATGGTGTAGGCCTCGATACTTCAGCTAGCATTGCAGTCACTCTTAAACGCCTGATGAAGGAAGGCTATTTACTTGGCGAAAATGTGCCATTAACAAGCAGAGAGATAATGGATAGATTTCTAGGAGGGCCAACAAATGCTTCGGATAAGCGAACCGGTGGCGAGTTGTTCTCTATAGTTGATTACCAAAAATTTTTTAAACGGTTACCACAACTAATAAAGAACGAAATAATGGAACGTTGGGGTGAACCTCAGACTGATCCTTTTTATTCAGAAGGTAACTTTATCTTGCCCACACATATTTTTGGTAACGTTATTTTAGCTGTTCAGCCGGCGCGTGGTTATAATATTGACCCTACATCATCCTATCACGATCCTGATTTAGTACCACCACATGGTTATCTGGCTTTTTATGCTTGGTTGCGTGATAAAATGAAAGTTCATGCGATAGTTCATTTTGGTAAGCATGGGAACCTCGAATGGTTGCCAGGAAAGGCTATAGTGTTGGATCAAACCTGCTACCCAGAAATAGCTTTGGGGCCATTACCCCATCTTTATCCTTTTATTGTCAATGATCCAGGTGAAGGTACGCAGGCGAAGCGGAGGTCAGGTGCAATCATTGTTGATCATTTAACTCCTCCTCTAACTCGCGCGGAAAGCTATGGACCTTTGCAAGACTTGGAGCAGTTAATTGATGAGTATTATCAAGCTACGGGTATGGATCCGCGGAGGCTCAAAATGCTAGCTGAAGAAATTCTTATTCTCAGTCGAGATATCGGTCTTGATAAAGATATTGGGATTAAACACTCGGATGTTGAAGATGTGGCATTGGCGAAGATAGATAACTATCTCTGCGAGCTAAAGGAAATGCAGATTAGAGATGGCCTTCATATTTTTGGAGAATCGCCAGTTGGCGCTCAAAAGACTGATCTTATTATTGCACTCACTAGGTTGCCGCGTGGAGATGGCAGAGGTTCGGCGGAATCGCTTATTCGTGCTCTATCTGAAGATTTAAAGTTTAATAATTTTGATCCACTTGATTGTGAAATGGGTGACGTCTGGTTAGGAACTAAACCGAAAGAACTAGAATGCTATGGTGACGTATGGCGTAGCAATGGTGATACTGTAGAACGTCTCGAAATGTTGGCAAAAGATATTCTAATCGGGGACGTTAATCCAAAACGGTACTGGAGCAAGACAAATGCAGTAGTTAAATTCATTCAACAAACGCTGGATCCAATTGTTTCTAATTGTGGTGAAAAAGAATTATCTGGGTTGATTAGAGGGTTGGCAGGTTGTTTTGTGGAACCGGGAAGTAGCGGGGCGCCAACTCGAGGACGTTTAGATGTTTTGCCAACAGGTAAGAATTTCTTTTCTGTTGACGTTCGAGCTATTCCTACACCGTCGGCATGGAAGCTTGGTTGGAAATCCGCTTCGTTATTGATTGAGCGCCACTTTCAGGAGAATGGCGAATATCCGCGGCGTATGGCTATTAGCGCTTGGGGTACTGCTAATATGCGCACTGGTGGTGATGATATCGCTCAAGCATTAGCTCTGATAGGTGTCCAGCCAGTTTGGGATAAGCAAGCTAATCGTATTACAGGGTTTGAAGTAATGCCCTTGACGGTTCTAGGACGGCCGCGTGTAGATATTACATTTAGAATTTCGGGGTTCTTTCGTGATGCATTCCCGGCACAGGTCGACTTATTAGATTCGGCCATACGCGCGGTCGCCACCCAAGACGAATCAGAATATGATAACCCCTTAGCCGCCCAAACAAAAAAAGATTCAGCATTATTGATTGCAGCCGGTTCAGGTGTAGATGATGCACTACGGCGCGCAAGTTTTCGTATATTTGGCTCTAAACCAGGAGCGTATGGTGCAGGTCTACAAACCTTAATCGATGAACGTTGTTGGGAAAGTGATGAAGATCTTAAGCGCGTTTATGTTGCTTGGGGTAGCTATGTCTACGGTAACGGTGCTGAAGGAACAGCTGAGGAAGATTTGTTCGAGGCTCGGCTCAAAGGTGTGGAAGTCGTTGTTCATAATCAAGATAATCGTGAACACGATATTCTAGATAGTGATGATTACTATCAATTCGAGGGGGGTATAACGGCAGCTGTCCGCGAGCTTTCTGGTCAACAGCCAACCATATATCATAACGACCATTCAAGACCAGATATTCCAAAAATTAGGACTCTCGAAGAAGAAATTGGTCGTGTAGTTCGAGCAAGAGCAGCTAATCCAAAGTGGATTGAAGGCGTTATGAGGCATGGTTATAAGGGAGCTTTCGAGATGGCAGCAACTGTTGATTATCTATTTTCTTTTGCCGTAACATCCCAAGTCGTTGGACATCATCATTTTGATCAGCTTTTTGATGCTTATATATTGAATCAGGACGTACGTAGATTTATAGAAGAGCATAATACTCCAGCTTTGCTTGAGATTGTTGAACGTTTTGAAGAAGCAATAGAAAGAGGGGTATGGCACCCGCGATCAAATAGGGTGGGAGAGCTTATAGCCCAATTAAAGAGAAATGATTCAGGGGAACGTATATGAAAGTTGAATTATCGGAAGAAGAAATAAACAAACGAGCTAACGAAAAACGCCGTAAACATAAACTGGCAAAAGATAAATTGTTGGCAACTAAAACTAAAGAAGGTGGTTTATTGGTCGTCCATACAGGAAAAGGTAAAGGCAAAACGACTGCCGCTATGGGAATTGTGATCCGTTGTATTGGCCATGGGAAAAAAGTTGGTATTGTACAGTTTGTTAAAGGCAAGTGGGAAACAGGAGAGCGTGTTGTTCTAGAGGCTTTCCCTGAGCTCGTAAATATTACTGCAATGGGCGAAGGCTTTACCTGGGAAACACAAGATCGGTCTCGAGACGTTAAAGCAGCAACTGCAGCCTGGGCTCGCGCAAAACAAATGATTGAAGACCCTGAAGTTTTTTTGGTGCTTCTGGATGAGATTAACATTGTATTGCGGAACGATTATATCGACATTGAAGAAGTGATCAAATATTTGAGGAATAAGCCGAATGGGAAACATATCATTTGTACTGGACGCAATGCTAAGTCGGAATTAATTGAAATCGCTGACTTGGTGACTGAGATGTCTGAAATAAAACACCATTTTCGTGATGGTTATAAAGCGCAGGCTGGAATAGAGTTTTAATTTATGTCTTCCCTTATGTTTCAAGGTACTGGATCCGATGTGGGCAAATCAGTCGTTGTGGCAGGCTTGTGTCGTGCCCTAGTTAACCGTGGGTTGACTGTGAAACCATTCAAGCCTCAGAATATGTCGAATAATGCAGCCGTCGTACCAGGCGGAGGAGAGATTGGGCGGGCACAGGCCTTGCAAGCAAAAGCCTGTAAGGTATTACCTCACATTGATATGAACCCTATACTGCTTAAACCACAATCAGATGTTGGAGCGCAGTTGGTAGTTATGGGTAAAGTTGAAGGAAATTATCCTGCGAAAGAATTTCAGCAAAAAAAAATTGAATTATTGGATGTTGTGACGGAAGCTGCGAGCCGTCTTAACAAAGAATCCGATATTCTTTTGATTGAAGGTGCAGGAAGTGCTGCAGAAATTAATTTGCGAGATAACGATATTGCTAATATGGGTTTTGCTCTAGCTACTCAAACGCCAGTAGTTCTGGTGGCAGATATTGATAGAGGTGGCGTAATTGCAAGTGTTGTTGGAACGTGGGAATTGCTGCCAAAAGAAGAACGTAGGTTAATTACTGGTTATATAATAAATAAATTCCGAGGTGACGTAAGTTTATTTAAAAGTGGTATAGAGATAATCGGGAAAAAAACTGGTTTATCGTGTTTTGGTGTAATTCCTTTCTTGAATGAGGCTAGAAGGTTACCTCAGGAAGATGCCTATTCTTTGGAAAATAATGTACGTGATGAAATCAAGGGTCAGATAAGAATTATTGTTCCAAAATTAGCTCATATTTCCAACTATGATGATTTTGATCCACTTATTGCCGAGCCTGATGTTGATTTGCAATTTATTAATCGTGGAGAGGTTTTCCCTGAAAAATCGGATTTGATCATTTTGCCTGGTTCTAAAACTTCGATTGCAGATTTAGTGGATTTAAGAAATCAAGGTTGGGACATAGATATTAAATCCCACCTTCGAAGAGGTGGCAGTATTTACGGTATTTGTGCTGGCTATCAAATGCTGGGAAATCGGATAAATGACCCGGGGAAATTAGAAGGTGATATTACTTCAATTGAAGGCCTAGGACTTTTGAATGTTCAAACAGAGATGGGAGGAGACAAAACGTTAAAAGAAGTTTCAGTTGATTCATGTCTTGGTTTTGGAGAGTTCCACGGTTATGAGATGCATATAGGTCATACCGTAGGCCCAGATTGTGAAAGACCTTTTGGTAAGGTGGGTGACAGAAACGCTGGAGCTGTTTCGCCTGATGGTAAGGTTGTAGGCTGCTATGTTCATGGTCTATTTTCTAATGATGCATTCCGTCACTCAATGCTCTCAAGTATCAAAAGTAGGAAGGCAACTGGCATTGCTCATGATCTGCAAGTTGAAGAGGCTCTCGATAGGATTTCTCTAGTTTTTGAGGAAAAATTAGAGATTGATAAATTATTGGCCTTTGCCCGTTAGAGTAGGATAATTTCGTAATTGATTTAGCTCTGGGCAATCAGCACGGTTAGAAAAACAATTATAGCGGTTAACAATAGGCAAGCATTGACGTAAAGCAATAGACCTTTGCCAATGTCGTCTTCCGTTGCGTCAGGAGAGCTCCCATCATTACTAATTCCAATCCAATCACTAATAATTTCTTGATCGTTGTACTCTTTGGGGCCAGATAATCTTAAGTTGAGTGCCCCAGCCATAGCGGCTTCGGGGTAACCGGCATTGATTGAATGTTGTTTACGAGAATCGTGTTTGATCGTTGCCCATGACCGCTTGACCTCATTCCCGCCCCACATGAACGCTGCAATACATAGTAAAAGTGCCGAAAGGCGTGCGGGAATAAAATTTGCTAAGTCATCTAGTCGAGCCGTAGCCCAACCAAAATGGAGATAACGATCATTATTATATCCAATCATGCTGTCGGCGGTATTAAGCATCTTGTATGCTAGCGCACCCGGTAGTCCAAATAAGGTGGCCCAAAATATAGGTGCAACGACACCATCGGAAAAGTTCTCAGACAATGATTCAATGGCCGCGCGAGCAGTGCCATGGCGATCAAGATTTATTGTATTGCGGCTAACAATCATTCCTGCGGCAGATCGGGCAGTATCAATGTCTTCTTTTTTTAAGGCATCGGCGACCGCAAGTACATGTTGATATAGGCTTCTGCTAGCTATCATCGTGGAAAGCAGAAGAGCTTCCAATACCCAACCATAAGGAACGAATGATAATAGAAACACTAGTCCCAGGCCAATACCACAAGCTAATAGCAAAATTATAATTACAGCGGAAATGCCTTTTATCCGCTGAGATCTAACCTCGTCAAATTCATCGTTTAGTCGGTTGTCTAGTTGATTAATCACCCAGCCCATCATTTGGGTGGGGTGGGGAAAGAATTGGTATAAAATCTTTGGATCGCCAATAATAGCGTCAATTGTGAATGCAAATAATAAGGTTGGGAGTATTGTTAATTCAAACATCGATTATTCCTAGCAGGGCCACTTTATACCGTCAATTGGGTAGTTATTTTTCTGATTTGGATATGAGAAAATATCTTTAGCTGCAGTGACTGATCCTTTATTATGGTGTACCTTGATTGCCTTTCTTAAGTTGATAATACAGGATAGCGATGAGTGAAAATACCCATTTATGCTGGGTTTAATTGGATAAGTTGTGAAAAGGTTTATGTAATATAGGTTTACATGTCAAAACTTGGAATTATTATTTGCGGGCATGGCAGTCGTTCAAAGAGTGCAGAGCAGGAATTTGGCTCTTTGGCTACAGCTGTAAGAAAACGTTTTCCTAATATTCCGGTGGAATATGGTTTCTTAGAATATTCGTCTCCCAATATTCACATGGGGTTAGATATCCTTAGGGAAGCCGGTGTTGAGCAAATTATAGCTGTACCTGGAATGCTATTTGCGGCCACGCATGCAAAGAATGATATACCATCCGTTTTGATTTCATACCAAAAAAAATACCCTAGTGTGGAAATTAAATATGGTCGAGAATTGGCGTTAGATCCTAAAATGATCACCGCGTTTGAAGCTCGGATTATGGAGAGTTTAGGTATTGATCACGTCCATGATGGCGATTTATATGATACTATGTTGGTTGTTGTCGGAAGAGGTACTTCGGATACATATGCAAACGCGGAAGCAGCTAGATTGACGCGAATAGTGGCGGAAAATATGGGGTTTGGTTGGTCGGAGACGGTATATTCGGGTGTTACTTTTCCTTCCGTTGGCCGAGGATTGAAAATGGCTATCAAATTAGATTATAAGAAAATAGTCGTGGCACCTTACTTCCTCTTTTCTGGTCGCCTGATTGATAGAATACAAAATTATGTTGACCGTGTTGCGTTGAGTGCTCCAAATATTCAATTTTTTAAAGCGAAATATCTTTCTGATCAGACAAATGTGATAGACACATTTGTAAGCCGGATTGAAGAGGCAAAAAAAGGGATTGTTGATGAACGTCATGATTTAATGGCTTCATTTAAAGCTCGTTTGTCTCGTGGCGAAGTCGAAATTCATCATCACCACGCAGAATATCAATCTATTATGGATCCGGAGGATGATGAGTCTCCTGTGGCACATAGTCACATACATGACCACGAAAATACCCATGAGCATTCACACGGACATTCGCATCCAAAATATAAACACATTTCGCATCCAAATGGGCCGAGAACAATGATAGATCAAGGTGTTTGTTGTTGTTTTATGAGCCAGTTTCCCCAGGAGGTTATAGATGATGAGCGCGAGCATAGAAAAAAATTAGTAACTCAGCGCAACAAAATTGAGTGATGAGCCCAAATCGTGAGCTTTCATCATTGCCTTTTAGTGTTGAGTTGGTTTATTTTCAAAAGCCCTACAGAATTATTAAATATTTAGGTGGTTATGCATGAGATATTTGCGTGATCCAAAAAAAATTTATCAAACCTCTTTTGAAGCCATTTTGAAAGAAGTCGACTTATCTAGATTCCCCGAAAGCCTCCATCAAATTGTTATTCGCCTCGTTCACGCGACAGCAACTCCTGAAATTATTGAAAATATCGCATGGGATGGCGATGTAGCTGGAAATGCAAGTTCTAATATAGCAAAATCTGCACCGATTATAGTTGACGCTAATATGGTGGTTTCAGGTATCATGAAAGAGCGTCTTCCTGAAGGTTCGCGAATCAAGTGTTTTCTTAACGATGATAGCGTACCGAAACTTGCAAAGTCACTGGCTACCACTCGCTCGGCCGCTGCTGTTGAATTGTGGCGGCCATACCTTGGTGATGCGGTAGTGTCTATTGGCAACGCGCCGACAGCTTTGTTTCATCTGGTTGACATGCTTGATGATTCTAGCTGCCCGAGACCGGCGGTAATATTTGGGTTTCCTGTTGGTTTTGTTGGGGCTGCTGAATCCAAAACTTATTTGATTGAAAAAGATTTAGGTATTCCCTATATGACACTTACCGGTAGGTTTGGTGGTTCAGCGTTGGCTGCTGCAGCGATCAATGCGGTTCTACTTGGGGCTAACGAATGACGGCTTGGCTTACAATCATTGGTATTGGTGAAGACGGGCTTTCGGGTCTTGGAACTTTAGCAAGAGAATTTATTGATGATGCAGAGTTTTTATTCGGCGGAGAGCGTCATCTTGCACTGGTTGGTAAAAAGGGGTTGATATGGAAATCACCGCTAGAGGATAGTTTTGCAGAACTTGACCAGCTTAAAGAAAAAAAAGTAACTATAATTGCCACGGGTGACCCTATGTGGTTTGGTATTGGCGCCGCTCTCGGTCGTCGTTATGGGCCAGATGCCATAAAAATTATTCCTTCATCTTCGGCTTTTTCGCTTGTTGCTGCTCGATTGGCTTGGCCATTAAACGAAATTGATTGTTTAACCGTACATGGCCGGGATCTGGATCGAGTGAAGGCTTTTTTGATGCCGGGAAATAAACTTGTTGTCTTGGCTAACGACGGTAATACGCCGGATCAGATTGCTGGGGTCTTAAAAGACACAGGATTTGGTGGAAGTTCGCTCACTGTTTTTTCTCAAATGGGAGGAGGTGATGAGCAGCGATTTGAAGGTACGGCGGCTGATTGGGATCACGAGGTGATACCTGATTTTAATACTATAGCAATTGAATGTTTAGCCGATGAGGGAATAATACCTAAAGCACGCGTCCCTGGCCTACCCGATGATGTTTTTGAGCATGATGGCCAATTAACAAAGCGTGAAGTTAGAGCAATCACGGTTTCGTCTTTGGTTCCTATGCCGGGACAGATGCTGTGGGATATTGGTGCAGGTTGTGGATCCATCGGTATTGAATGGTTGCGTGGAACACAAAATTCAAGAGTAATTGCAGTTGAACGTAATATTGACCGGCTTGGAATGATCAACAGAAATGCCTTAGCTTTAGGGGTACCCGAATTAAAGGTGGTGTTTGGTGAAGCGTTGACAGAGATTATTGGCTTACCTTCTCCAGATGCTGTTTTTATAGGTGGAGGCCTTACCACAAATGGATTGCTAGAATATTGCTGGCAAAATCTACGACCTGGCGGTCGTTTGGTTGCAAATGCAACAACGTTTGAAGGCGAAAGCCGTTTGGTCGCTGCACGAGCCAAACTTGGTGGTGATTTAAATAAAATAGAAATCTCGCGAGCTCAAGCTTTGGGGAATTATACTAGTTGGTCTGCACTTAAACCCGTAACACAGTTAAAAATAACCAAAATATGAATAATGATCCAAAAATTTGGGGGCTTGGCATAGGACCTGGAGATCCTGATTTAATTACTGTCAAAGCTTTAAAAATCCTACAAGATGTGGATGTCATTGCCTATCCAGCCCTGGATGGAGATGAGAGTTTAGTGCGGTCGATTGCTCAGGCGCACTTAACTTCAAATCAAGAAGAAATCATAATTTCAATCCCAATGCTCAGTGATCGATATCCGGCTCAAGAAGTGTATGATTCCGCCACTATAGAGATTGATGAAGCGGTGAATGCTGGAAAGACTGTCGCTATATTATGTGAAGGAGATCCTTTTTTTTATGGATCGTTTATGTATCTGTTTAATCGGCTCTCGAAAAAACATCTTGTAAGTGTCGTACCAGGCGTCACATCATTGGCAGCCTGTTCATCTGCATTAGCTTTGCCTCTGGCCGCTCGGAATGACATAATTTCTGTAATACCGGGTCCTTTGGATGAAAAGATTATTGAAGAGCGTTTGCTGATAGCTAATACTGCGGCCATCATCAAGGTTGGTCGCCACTTAGGAAAAATAAAACAGATTTTAAGAAAAATTGGTGTCATTGATAATGCTCATTATATAGAACGCGCGACTATGGGTAATCAGCGTATTAGACGGTTGAGTGAGATGGATGAAAATACAGCCCCTTATTTTTCAATGATAATTGTACGGTTGAGTGGAGAAATATTAGAATTATGAAAGTTAAGTTCCCGGCTTTCGTCGTTTTAAATAAAACTGGCATTAAATTGGCCCGTAAATTGGTTCCTCATGTTCACGCGGCTGAGGTGCATGGGTTGAAATCAAGAGTTTCTGGAGTTGATTTTCCATTTGAGAAAACTATTGACCACCTGCGCATGTTATTTTCAGAAGATCGGCCGATTATCGCTTTTTTTTCTGCAGGCATAGTCATTCGAGCACTGGGGCCTTTAGTGGCCGATAAAACTCATGAGCCACCAGTCTTGGTTGTATCTGAGGACGGTAAATCTATTATACCATTGCTGGGTGGACATTTTGGAGCAAATGAACTCGCTGAAATATTTTCTAAAGTTTTAAAAGTTAAGCCTGGGATTTCAACTGCTGGGGACACACGGTATGGAATAGCACTCGCCAACCCGCCTATAGGATGGCGAGTAGCTAACCGAGGCGCTGCGAAATCGATCATGGCTGCTTTATTAAATAATGAATCTGTATCTATTAATTTCGAAAACCTGAATAACGTTGACGTGAGTTGGCTTTCAGCATTTAATTTCTCGGTATCTGAGAGTGCTGCTAAGAAAATTAGGGTTACCTATTCTGATTTTCCAGAAAAAACCAAAGATTTAATCTTGGCACCGGGTGTACTTTCACTGGGAATTGGCTGTGAGAGGGGTGTCAATTCAAAAGAACTTACTACCTTCCTGTCTTTAGTTTTGAAGACAAATAATCTTAGTGAATTTGCGATAGCCTGTATTGCTACCATTGACATCAAGGAAGATGAAGAAGCTATCCGTAACGTAGCAAAATTATGGGGGTTGCCGTTGCGTTTGTTTAACGCAGAAACTTTAGAAAAAGAAACATCCCGAGTGTCGGATCCATCTGATTATGTTTTTTCTGTGGTTGGTAGTCATAGTATAAGTGAGGCTTCGGCTTTGGCTGCCGCAGGCTCCGATTCTGAGCTGATTGTTACTAAGCAAAAACACGGAGGTATAACCTGCGCGGTTGCCCTTTCTCCAAGTATTATCAACCCTGAAAAAGTCGGAAGAGGTTGTGGACGTTTGGTTGTGATTGGGATTGGTCCAGGTTCAAATTATTGGCGGGCCCCAGAAGCAACCAACGAAATTTCTAGGGCAACTGAGATTGTTGGTTATAAGCTTTATTTAGATTTATTGGGTTCTTTAATCAAAGGTAAAAATCGTTATGATTATCCTCTAGGTGAGGAGCGTGCCAGAGTTGAAAAAGCACTTAATTTAGCGGCTGAGGGTAAAGAAGTTGCGCTAGTTTCCAGTGGCGATGCTGGAATTTACGCGATGGCGAGTTTGGTTTTTGAATCAATCGAGTATGGTATTAAAGGAAATATAAAACCGGAGTGGCAACGAATTGAGGTACATGTTGTTCCTGGTATATCGGCTTTGCAGGCAGCGGCAGCAAAGATAGGCGCCCCACTAGGCCACGATTTTTGCTCCATTTCACTTTCAGACCTTTTGACCCCTTGGGAAGTAATTGAAAAACGTCTAGGAGCTGCTGCTGAAGGTGATTTTGTCATCGCTTTATTTAATCCGGTCTCAATGAAACGACAAGAACAACTAGGTTTAGCCAGAAAGATTTTATTAAATTATCGTTCGCCAGAAACCCCTGTTGTAGTGGCAAAAAACCTTGGTCGTGGAGAAGAAAAGATTGATGTAATTACATTAAGTGAGTTAAAAGCTAAAGAGGTCGATATGCTTACAGTTTTGCTGATTGGTAGTTCTCAGACGCGGTTACTGACGCTAAATAATAAATCTCACGTATATACTCCACGTGGTTACTGTGAAAAAAAGGAAAATTTTGAATGACGGTTCACTTTATTGGTGCTGGCCCCGGAGCCCCTGACCTTATTACAGTTCGAGGACTCAATCACATCAAAGCAAGTCAGGTTTGTCTTTATGCCGGCTCCCTTGTTCCAGAGCAAGTAGTGGCAGAGGCTCCTAGTGACGCTGAAATTATTGACACGGCGCCACTCCATCTAGATCAGATCATTGAAAAGATTAAACAGGCTGATCAGAATGGATTAGATGTTGCTCGGGTACATTCAGGCGATCCATCAATATATGGTGCTATAGCAGAACAAATGCGTAAGCTTGATTCGCTTGGTATTGATTATGATGTTACACCTGGAGTTCCTGCTTTTACTGCAGCTGCAGCAGCATTAAATCAAGAACTTACCCTTCCGGAAGTTTCTCAAACCGTGATAATCACGAGGACTGCGGGAAAAGCCTCTAATATGCCAAGCGGGGAAGAACTGGCTTCCTTAGCAAAATCAACGGCAACACTTGCGATACACCTTTCCGTACGAAACTTAAAAAAAGTTGTTCAGGACCTAATTCCCCACTATGGGGAAAATTGCCCTGTCTACATCATTTATAGGGTCACGTGGCCGGACCAAAAAATAATACCGGGCACACTAACCAACATACACGCAAAAGTGCGCGCGGAGAAAATTACAAGAACAGCGTTGGTCATGGTTGGCAAAGTCTTTAATACTGATAATTTTGTCGACAGTCGTTTGTATGCAAAAGACCATAAACACTTGTTACGTCCAAGATGAGTGGTGTGTTGAAAAAGTTTGTTCAGTATTTTGTGTTTAAAATGTAAGTTATGATTGATTGTTTAGCCAGTCTAATGTCTCTTGTATTGAGTGCATAACACTTCCTTTAGGCGGCGATGGTTGTTCGATCATTATGATTGGTATTCCGAGCTTGTGTGCAACTTTAAGTTTGGCAGCGGGAATGCCGCCACTATTTTTACTAACGAGGACCTCAATACCGAATTTGACAAATAAGTTGTGTTCGTGGATTTCATTAAACGGTCCACGGGCTAAGATAATATTGTGGTTTGTAAGAGGGATTGGCCGAATTGGTTTCTCAATGGCACGGATTAGGAACCACTTTTTCGATAGAAAAGAAAACGCATTAAGGTTACTTGTTCCGATTGAGAGAAAAATACGTTGACCCATTAAGTTAAGTTTATTTGCAGTTTCCGAATAAGAGGGAACAGAAATCCAAGGTATTTTTTTTGGTTCCCAAGCTGGTCGGCAGAATTTAATTCTTGGGATATTGATGCTGGTGCAAGCTTTTGCCACATTTGCGGCAATTTTATTTGCAAAAGGGTGAGTTGCATCTATTACAAAATCAATCTTTGCGGCTTGCAGATATTGAACTAAGCCGTTTAAACCCCCGAAACCACCAGTTCGGATCTCACATAAAGGGATATTAGGTGTATTAGTTCGACCGGCTAACGAATAAATCGTTGTAAGATTGGGTATTTCTTTTGTTTTAGTTGCGAGATTGGAGGCTTCACCTGTACCTCCTAATATTAAAAGTCGTCTCATTTCTTAACCGTTTTAAAGGGAGCGTGGCCGATCTGGGTTCCTTTTCTATCATAGACTAGAATCTCAATATTGATATTGTTATCGATTTCCTCATTGACGACGGCCTGAGCGGTTTTGGCTATTTCATCTCCAAGTTTAAGGTTATATTTTTCAATTATTTCTATTATATTGCCTGCACTTTCGGATCTAGCAATCTGATCACAGATGTATTTGTTAATACCGGTCTTAGCTGCTAATGAGGCAATGAAATTTGGGTTTAATTGGGAGCGGTTTGAATGTAAGTCCATATGACCGGCCGCGAGTTTTGATGCTTTCCCAAAACCACTTGCGATGGTAACTTTTGAAATAGGATTAGTTCGGAGATATTTAACAGTGCCACCAACAAAATCTCCCATATCCAATATTGATGATGGTTCAAATTTATATAAAGTGGTTACAGCTTCTTCGGAAGTTTTTCCTGTGCAAGCGGCAACATGCTTGATCCCTGTTGCACGTGCAACATCAATGCCTTGATGGATTGAAGCTATCCACGCCGCACAAGAATATGGAATAACTACTCCTGTAGTACCCAGTATTGATAGGCCTCCAACAATACCAAGACGTGGGTTCCAAGTTTTTTGTGCTAATTTTCGACCATTATCGATTGAGATCTCTATTTGAATTTTTAAATCGCCGCCATATTTATCTGCTACGACTTGTAAGTTTTGCTCTATCATTTTACGAGGTCCAGGATTAATTGCGGGTTCCCCGACCTTAATTGGTAGGCCAGGTTTAGTAACTTTTCCAACACCAAGGCCAGCTTTAAAGGTTAATTTCTCTGATTGGCGAATAGACACGCGAATTACTGAGCCGTGTGTAACATCAGGATCATCCCCTGCATCTTTTTCAATGGCAGCCATAACAGTTAATTTGGAAATATGTGATTCTTTGACTAAAAAATCAGGTTTTTGTCCACCTGGGAGTGTTATCGTAACTTTACTTGGTATCTGGCCGGTTAATAGCCCAATATAACTGGCTTTTGCTGCCGCGGTCGCGCAAGCACCTGTCGTCCAACCTCTCCGCAGTTCTCGGGCGCTATCCTCTGTTTCTATAGAAATATTATTTTGCATTAAAATAGCTTATATTCTTTTTCAATCATGCTCCAGTCTGCTAAATTTAAATTTATGGAAAATAAAACAATAAGAATGCCCAACTTTGATCCGGGGACTGTTTGGGTCGTTGGTGCTGGACCAGGAGACCCTGGGTTACTCTCACTGTTGGCCTTACATGGTATCCAGAATGCAGATGTTATCGTATACGATGCTCTTGTCGGTGAGGATATTTTAAGGTTTGCAGGAGAAAATGCTGCGCTGGAATATGCTGGAAAACGTGGTGGGAAACCGTCACCTAAGCAGAAAGACATATCTGACCGTCTTGTAATACTTGCTAAAAAAAATAAACGCGTATTAAGGCTAAAAGGTGGTGATCCATTTGTATTCGGGCGAGGAGCTGAGGAGTGTCTACGTTTGGCAAAAGAGAACATATTCTTTCGAATAGTACCTGGGATTACTGCAGGTATTGGTGGGCTTGCTTACGCAGGTATTCCTATGACCACTAGAGGCACGAACTCAGCGGTGACCTTTATTACAGGACATAATGCCAGTGGGGAGGTACCGGATGATATTAATTGGAAAGCCTTGGCCGACGGCTCGCCCGCCCTGATTTTTTTCATGGGAATGGCGCATATTGGCAGAATTGCTGATCAATTAAGAGAAGCTGGTCGCCCCCCGACAGAACCTGTGGCAATCATTTGCAAGGCGACCAAGCCTGGGCAGCAGGTTCTAATTTCTACTTTGCAGAGCTGTGCTGCAGATGTAGCGGCTTCTGATTTAATTCCGCCAGCGTTAATTGTGGTCGGAGACATCGTTAATTTTCGAGAACAGTTGGATTGGGTCGCTAGAGGATAAATCAATGGCTTCTGGTATAGTTATAGCAGCTCCAGCTTCGGGTAATGGTAAAACCGTTATCACCTTGGGCTTGTTACGTGCGATAAGGAATGCGGGTATAAAAGTCAGTTCGATTAAAATTGGCCCAGATTATATCGACGCTGCCTATCATTTTTCTGCTTCTGGCGAGTTGTGCCGGAATATTGATTTGTGGGGTATGCGCGACGAAACACTTGCACACCAACGTGTATCGGCAGAGGGAAAGAATGATTTTGTTATTGCCGAAGGTGTTATGGGATTGTTTGATGGAGCGCCCTCGGGAAAATCAATGAACCTTGGAAGTACAGCAGACGCAGCTAAATGGCTGGGCTGGCCCGTTGTTTTGGTTGTTGACGCTAAGGGTCAAGGTTCTTCGGTTGCAGCTTTAGTTGAAGGTTTTCTAAATTATCGCGCTGACATTGAAATTTCTGGTGTCATTTTTAATCGGGTAGGAAGTGATAATCATGAACGTATTTTGAAAGAAGCTCTTTCACATACTAAACTAACTTGTATAGGCTGTATTCCGCAGCATGATACATTAACGCTGCCAAACAGGCATTTAGGTCTAATTCAGGCACGTGAAATTTTTGACCTTGACGAGTGGCTCAATAGGGCCTCAGAATTAGTCAGAAATCACATTGATCTAGACTTGCTTTATAAGCTTGCTAGAAGTTCGAAAAGCACAGCAACGCTTAAAAATTATTTACCTGTTCCGATCTTAGGGCAGCATATTGCTGTTGCTTGTGATAATGCATTTTCTTTTTGTTACGATTATGTTTTGGATGCTTGGCGTTCCCGAGGCGTTACCGTAACTTTTTTCTCACCTGTGGCTGGGGAGGCCCCCCACTCGCATGCGGACAGTATTTATTTGCCTGGTGGATACCCCGAACTTTATGCTTCTGAAATTTCTGCAAATCAAGAGTTTAAGGAAAAAATGAAAATAGCAGCAGCTAATGAAGCAGTGATTTATGGCGAATGCGGCGGGTTTATGGTTTTGGGCGAATCATTAATAGACAGAAATGGAAAATCGCATGAAATGCTTGATCTTCTGCCAATTAAAACATCATTTTCTAAACCGAAATTGAATTTGGGTTACCGTCAACTATCACTCATTGATGAGGGAAGTCTGGGGAAAGCAGGCTCTAGTTTTAAAGGTCATGAATTTCATTATTGCAACATAGTTGAGAATGACAGAGTTAAAAATTTATTCTATATGCGTAATTCTCGGGGAGAGAAATTACCAGAGATGGGATCAAAGCGTGGTTCTGTAATGGGTTCATTCTCTCATATTATTGATAGTGTTTAAGCGTCGCATTTAAAACACATTCGAGTTTCTGCCATTCAATTTCTGTTCCAGGCAAGCCTATTCTTATCCAATTTGGGTGCTCTTCAAAACGCCTAACTAAAATGCCCTCTTTAGCAAGAGCGCTATAAAGTTCAAAAGCTCGTTCGGTTGATATGAGAGTAAATAAATCTGTGTTGCCAATAACAGAAAGTTTATTTTCGGCTAATATGCGATTTAGACGAGAGCTTTGAGCTTTTAATGTCTTGCGCATTTTTGAAATCCAAGAACTGTCTAATAGAGCTCGGGAGCCGATTTCAATTGCTGGTCCCGAAACCGCCCACGGTCCAAGGCGGGCAGAGAGGCTTTGAGTAATTGAAGACATACCAATTGCAAAACCAAGACGTAACCCTGCTAGCCCGAAGAACTTTCCTAATGAGCGTAAGACAAGGATGTTGTGACCAGCTAAATGAGGGATGGTACTCAAATCTGGTGAGTTATCACAAAATGCTTCGTCTACAATCAGCAAAATCAATTTTTCCGAAAGTTTTAAAATATCTTCGACCTGATATTTTTTGCCATCCGGATTATTTGGGTTAACCACTACCGCAATAACGTCTCGGGGAATCGAGTTTAGTGTGTTGATGCACATAACTTTATTGCCGGCTTGTTCCCAAGTATATTGATGTTCACTATAAGTGGGTGATAAAATAGCAACTTTTTGGCTAGGAAAGAGGAGTGGCAGGATTTGCAGGATTGATTGAGTGCCAGGTCCGGCAATGATTTCGCAATCCTTATTCGCTCGATAAAATTTTCTGGCTCCGTTTAAGAGAATTGTCATATCATCGATTGTGGGAAGAGTTCTGATCACTTTCTTGTCCAAATGTATATTTGGATAGGATTCACTATTAATACCGGTTGAAAGGTCAATCCATTGGTCTTCTGGTATGCCGAACGTTTTTGTTGCGGCAGTTAGATCGCCCCCATGGAGAGGTTTATTTAATTTATTGAAAGGTTTTGACATATATATTTTATAACAAGTCTTTTCTTGGTCGGATAGCAGACTTTTTTTCTGATTTATGTTATTCTATTATTTGAGGAATTAGAATGTCCTATCCAAGATTTAATAACCTAGACGTTGTTTGGGATCTCCCTGAGAACTGCGCAGAATGGGAACATATCGTGGTCGTTCTCAATCGGCTTGAAAATTACCTTGTTCCTTTGCGGATCGCAGAACGTTTTGTTTTTTTTATTACTCCTCAGTCTAAAAAGCTGGATATTGCTACGGATCTGCCCGTTGTTGTCTATCAAGTAAACGATAAAGATCATAAAATACCAGATTATTTAAATAAAGCCTTTGCAGTATTTAGAAATTATGTACCATTCGCTCCTTTCCCTCATAGTGTTTACAATCTGCCACTGGGTTGTAACAAGAATATATCAAGTCTGGAAATTCAGCCGATGGTGGATCGTTCTATTGATCTTTTTTTTATGGGGCAGGCAGATAACAGGGAAGATTTTTTTTCTTCTATGGAAAAAGATTTTTTATTAGAACCCAATAACAAAAATATAATAATAAAACAATTTGCCGAGATTCAATATAATGTATACGCCCATAATATGGCGCAGACTAAATTGGCACTTTGTCCTAGCGGGAAAAGTTATGATACTCACCGCATTTATGAGGCGATGCGTGCGGGGTGTGTGGTTGTTGCGCCCCGGCAATCGCCGACTTGGTTTAACATAGGATGGCCAGTTGTCGAGCTTGATGATTGGAGTAAGCTTAAACCCATCGCAGACAGTCTTTTGGCCGATGAGGAAAAATTACAAGAGATTTCAAATAAAACTCATTTATGGTGGGAAGAGAAATGTAGCGAAGAGGCAGTTGCTCGTTACATGGCAAGTGAGTTATCGCTTAGACTTATGAAGTATGAAATATAGAATGGCGATTTTATTATGACTAAACTTAAAATCCCAACTACATTGTTTACTGGGTTTTTTGGTGTTGGGAAAACAACTGCCATTCGTTCTTTATTATCGCGCAAGCCAAAAAATGAAAGCTGGGCAATTTTGGTGAATGAATTTGGTGAGGTGGCTATTGATCAGACAGCATTTAACACGGTTAATGAAGAAAAAATAATCATACGTGAAATTCCCGGTGGATGCATGTGTTGCGCGGTGAATATGCCTATGAAAGTTGCTATAGCGGAGATATTGAGAAGGAGGAAGCCTGACCGTTTATTAATTGAACCGACTGGAATTGGGCATCCCGCTGGTATTTTGGATGAACTCAGAAATGCAGACCTTAAGGATATTGTCGATGTTGGCGCCGTAATTTGTTTCGTTGATCCGCGCTTTATTGGTGATCAACGTATCCAAGAGGTTGAGGTGTTTCGTGATCAAGTTCATTTGGCTGATGTCCTAGTTGCAAGTAAAACGGATCTTGCAAATAAAGGTGACATCGATCGCTATTACGCGTGGGCTGCGGCTTTGTTTCCACCAAAACTGGCTGTTGCCGAAACAGTAATGGGGAATATCGATACCGAGCTATTGAATATGAGGTCGTACACTGAAAGATTACCACTTTTCCCAAATTTACACGTCCATGAGAAGAAAGCAGTCTTAACTAAGATTAACAATCCTGAACCTGGTATTCCCATTCGTGTGGAAAATAATGGAGCTGGTTACAAAGGTTGTGGGTGGATTTTTTCCTACGAAGATATATTTAATTATGGGGCTTTGATTGATTTCCTTGGTCCCCCAGGACCTAAAAGTATCCTCAATATTGAGCGGCTTAAGGGTGTTTTTAGGACAGACAAGAGTTGGTTTTTGATTGATCGTGTCAAAAATGAAATAACTTTTTCACCTATTGCCTACCGCCGAGATTCGCGTTTGGAAATTATCCTGCCCGAGAATGAACTCGTTGATTGGTTAGAAGTCGAGACGTCCCTCACATATCTATTAAAGTAGCACAATATTTATCTCAATTTGACCAGATTTCTTTCAAAATTGATAAGGTAGGGATAACGTTTTAGATTGATAAGAGGAACTATTTGCAAAGATTATGCATTGAAGAATCTATTTTAATTTATCGATTTTTGCCCAAATTTTATCGCCAATTTCTAGATAGCTGGTTGAATGCATGGAAGACGGTTCGGACACAACAATAGGTTGTCCTTTGTCAGAAGTTTCGCGAATGGAAACATCCAGTGGAATTTCGCCTAAGAAGTCGACTCCTAGCTTTTGAGATTCTTTGCGGGCTCCACCATGGCTAAAAATTTCCGTCCGTTCACCGCATTTGGGGCAATTAAAATAGCTCATATTTTCAATTAAACCAAAAACTGGAATATCAACCTTTTCAAACATATTCATTCCTTTCCGGGCATCAGCCAGGGCGACGTCTTGAGGCGTTGATACAATTATAGCCCCAGATATTGGTATTCGTTGAGCCATCGTTAGATGAATATCACCAGTACCTGGGGGGAGGTCAATTACGAGACAATCTAATTGCCCCCACGCAACATCTTTGATTAACTGCTCTAGCGCACCTGTAGCCATTGGCCCCCGCCATATCATTGCAGTGGTTTCATCGATTAGAAAACCGATCGACATACATTTAAGTCCGTGATTTTCCAGCGGTGCAATCAAACCGCTTTCTGTTTGGGAAGGCTTCTCCGTGATCCCCAACATCAGCGGAATGGATGGACCATAAATATCAGCATCAAGTAGCCCCACTGTTTTACCTTTTGCAGCCATTGCAAGTGCTAAATTGACAGCTGTTGTTGATTTTCCGACGCCACCTTTACCTGAGGCGATCGCGATAACAGAATCGATACCAAGGATATCCAGTTTTTGGAATGCAGCTGGTTGAGCACTGGGTTGAGTATTTGATGACTGATTTTCTGGAGATTGTTTTACTGCAGAAGAGGCCTGCCGCTCTGCCGTTAATACAGCGGTTACTGTTAGTACTCCGGGAAGATCATGAACTACTTGCTCCGCCGCTTTTCTGAGAGGTTCAAGCTGAGAACCTCTTTCAGCATCAACCTCAATCCCAAATGCTACGTGCCCATTTTTTAATTGAAGCCCTGAAACCATATCTAATTCTACAATATTTTTGTTCTGATCAGGATATTTTACTGTTTTTAGAGCTTCTAGGACTTGCTCAGCGGTAACATTCGACATATTTAAGGCTCCATGTTTTCAATTGCATATTGAATAAAAAAATTGGCCACTAGGCAATACAAGATTGAGGCATCGTTGCAAGGGTGCTAAACCTGTCATATAAGGCAGAACAGTATTTTGCAAATAGATAAACTTTAATTAATGCAGTGATTTTCTGTGTTCTAATAGATGAGGAAAAAATAATGGTATGGGATATCCAACGTGGAGGCCCCTGGGGTGGATCAGGTGGTGGCGGACAAGGCCCTTGGGGTGGAGGAGGCCAATCCGGGCAGCAGCCACCTGACATAGAAGAGATGTTAAGGCGCAGCCAGGATAAATTTAAGAAATTTCTGCCTGGCGGTAGTGGGGGACCAAAACGGATCATACTACTAATTTTGGCTGCTATAATCGTTTGGCTAGGTACTGGTTTCTACAGGGTGCAACCAAGTGAACAAGGAGTTGAGCTTTTATTTGGTCGATTTGTTCAAATGACCACGCCCGGTTTAAACTATTGGTTCCCTGCGCCGATCGGTCAGGTTTTTACGCCTGATGTAACAAACACGAATATTACAAGCGTTGGTTTCCGTCAAGTTGGTTCAGGAGGAGCTCGTGCGACTAATGTTCGTGATGTTCCAGAGGAAAGCCTGATGCTTACTGGAGACCAGAATATCATCGATATTGATTATCAGGTCCAGTGGAGAATTAAGAATGCCGCTGAGTTTTTGTTTAACATTCGGAATCCAGAAGAGACAGTCAAGTTGGCATCAGAAAGTGCTATACGCGAGATCGTAGGCCAAAATACATTGGAAGATGCTTTGGCTAAACAACGCCAGCAAGTTGAAAGTAAAACCCATGAGGTTTTGCAGAAAATTCTTGATAGCTATGGTGCGGGTGTTTTTATCGATTCGGTAAAAATGCAGAAGGTTGAACCTCCAACACAAGTCATTGACGCATTCAACGATGTACAACGTGCCAAGCAGGATAGGGAACGACAACAAAATGAAGCGCAAGCCTACGCAAACGATATTATCCCCAAGGCTAAAGGTGAAGCTGAGAGAATGATACAGGAAGCAACAGCATATAAGGAAAAGCTTGTACGTGAGGCTGAAGGTGAAGCTAAACGGTTTTTATCCGTTTACGAAGCCTATAAAGGTGGCCGGAAAGTCACTCGATCAAGATTATATTTAGAGCGGATGCAGCAAGTGCTTCAGGATTCAGAGAAGGTAATTATTGATAAGGGACAGGGAGGGACCGGCGTGGTGCCCTATCTTCCGCTTCCAGAGATAAAAAAACGTAGTGGGGGAGAAAACTGATGAATAAACTAGTGCTTGCCATAATAGGTTTTGTTGTGATTGTTGGCGGTATCTTGGTGTCCGCTTCATTGTTTACTGTTCATCAAACGCAACAAGCTCTAATTCTCCAGTTTGGTAACCCAGTCCGCGCTGAATTGGAGCCAGGGTTGAAGGTTAAGTTACCATTTGTCCAGAACGTAAGATATTACGATCGACGGATTCTTGATCTTGACCCACCTGCCCAGGAGATTATCTTGAATGATCAAAAACGAATTAACGTGGATTCATTTGTCAGGTATAGGATAACCAATCCGCTTGAATTTCTCAAAACGGCACAAACAGACGCGAATTTTCGGCAAATTTTCGGTGGTAGATTGAATGCTGCGGTTAGATCGGAAGTGGGAAAAGTTTTACTTGGTGATATGTTGTCAAACAAACGCGATGATGTGATGGGTTTAATTACTGAACAATTAAAAAAACAGGCTCCACAGTTTGGTATTGAGGTAATTGATGTACGAATTGGAAGAACCGATTTGCCTGAGACGACCTCTCAATCCGTATACAACCGAATGCGTTCGCAGCGGATTGCTGAAGCAGCAAAACTTCGTGCCCAGGGTGCTGAGCTAAAGGCAAAAACACAAGCAGAGGCTGATCGTAAAAGAACCGTAATATTGGCTGAAGCACAAAAGAACGCTCAGATTCAACGAGGTATTGGAGAGGGAGCGCAGACCTCAATTTTGAATGATGCATACGGTAAAGATAAGGATTTCTTCGAATTTTATCGTTCCATGGAAGCATACAGTAAGGCTTTTGGTGAGGGTACGACAATGGTTTTGTCACCTGATTCTGAATTTTTTAAATTTTTTGGTAAGACGAATGGGATCAAACCCAAGAAATAGAGAAAAATTTAGAATCGAATGGCAGATATTATAACAGCGATAGCACTAGCGGTCGCCTTGGAAGGTGCTTTATACGCGATTTTCCCCAAAGCCATGAAGAAATTCATGACTCAGGTTCTTGATCAACCAGATATTATACTGCGTCGTGCTGGTATGGTTGCGGTGATCGCAGGAGTGACATGTATTTGGCTTGTTCGTATTTAAAATAAAACTTGAGCTGAGTAGGCCCCGAACATTATTTTTTTGGTCTTTTTGATTGTGGTTTAAAGTAACGTTATAGTAAGGCAAGAATTACGCAGGAATTTTTAATTCGGTATTTGGAGAATAAAGAGTGAACATATCTATAATCAATTTGTTATACCCAAGAATAGTTTTAGTATTTTTGGTATCTATGATTTTTTCATCTTCTTCTAACGCTCGATCAGCGCCAGAGAGTTTTGCTAATCTGGCGGAAAAATTACTTCCTGCGGTAGTTAATATTTCAACGACAGCAGTTGCAAAACAAAGAGCTGGTAAGAAGCCTGAGCTTCCTCAATTTCCCCCAGGTTCGCCTTTTGAGGATTTTTTTCGTGAATTTTTCGATCGGAATAATCCTAAGCAGCACCGGAAATCAACATCTTTGGGTTCTGGCTTCATAATAGATGGTAAAGGGATCGTGGTTACGAATAATCACGTTATACAGGGCGCAGATGAGATCACCGTTATTTTACATGATAATAAGACTTTAAAGGCTGAGGTTGTTGGTCGCGATATTAAAACCGACATAGCGGTCTTACGGGTAAAGCCAAATAAAGTGCTGCCATTTGTTAAACTTGGTAACTCGGATAAAATCCGCGTTGGTGATTGGGTTGTAGCCATTGGCAATCCTTTTGGCCTTGGGGGTACCGTAACTGCCGGTATTGTATCAGCGCGAGGACGGAACATTAATTCAGGTCCCTACGATGATTTTATCCAAACTGATGCCTCGATTAATAGAGGCAACTCCGGTGGACCATTATTTAATATGTCAGGAGAGGTAATCGGTATAAACACCGCTATATTTTCCCCTTCTGGTGGCAGTATAGGTATAGGGTTTGCGATACCTACTGGTATCGCGAATAGCGTTATTCGTCAGCTAGTTAAATATGGTAAAACTAAACGCGGTTGGTTAGGTGTGCGTATTCAGAATGTGACAGATGAAATTGCTGAAAGTTTGGGCCTTGAAGAAGCTGTAGGTGCTTTAATTGCAAGTGTGACCCCGAATAGTCCAGCCGCAAAGGGAGGGATCAAAGTTGGTGATGTTATATTAAGATTTAATAATAACTTAGTTAAAACGATGCGTAGTCTGCCAAAAATAGTTGCAGAGACCGAGATAAACAAGAAAGTTGAAGTTGAAGTTTGGCGTGACCGAAAAAAAATTATAGCACAGGTGAGCGTAGGAGAAATGGATGAGGAGCAGGTTGCCGAAAAAGCGTTAACGCCAAATTTAAGAAGTGGAAGCCAAGAAAAGGTAATTATTGAAGATATTGGTTTGACGGTAAGTTCTGTATCAGATGAACTTCGTAAGCGCTTTAATCTTAGCAAGAAATCTAAAGGCGTGGTAATTGTTTCGATTGATAAAGAAGGGGTTGCTGCCGAGAAAGGTTTAAAATCAGGAGATATTATTCTCGAAGTGAGTCAGAAAAAAGTTGGAACGCCTGAAGATGTTAAGACTCAAATTAAAAAGTCCAGAGCATTGAACCGGAAATCAATTCTAATGCTAATTGAAGGGCAGTCCGGCTTGCGTTTTGTTGCTCTTCGGCTTTCTAAGAAATAAATTATTTTTTAAAATTAAATGCAGTAATTTTTCTTTCATTCATTTTTCTGAGCTAACTAGCCATAAGTGTCTGAAAAATTTCCCGGAATAACAGGGGCCTGACGATTGCAGATCCTCAGGCTTTTTTGATTGATTAGGTGTTATGCTTATTAAATAATGTTAGCATCTAAAATAGCTTTAGGTTATTGGATTTTATTATGAGTGATTCTCAAAAAAACTACTTAGTGAAACCATTCGCTGCGCTTCGTCCTGTTCCAGATCTAGCTGCCGAAGTGGTGGCACCTCCCTATGATGTATTAGATACTGGTGAGGCAATCTCATTGGCAAAAGATAAGCCTTGGAGTTTTTTGCATATTTCGAAGCCAGAGATCGATCTGCCACTAGGGACAGAAATTTATTCAGATGCGGTATACCAGAAAGCCCAGGAAAATTTTAATCAGATGATTGAAGATGGCATCTTAAGGCGTGACGAAGAAGACTGTTATTATATATACCGTCTAAAAATGGGGGACCATAATCAGACGGGAATTGTTGGTGCAGCATCTATCGAAGCTTATAATACTAATCGTATCCGCCGCCATGAGCATACTCGGCCTGATAAGGAAAATGATCGAGTGCGTCAAATAGACGCCATTAATGCTCAAACAGGACCTGTTTTTACAATACACAAATCGAACGATTTTCTGAAGGAAGTAATTAGTAAGAACGTTGCCTATGCTGCAGATTATCATGTGATTGGTAATGGTAATGTGGAACACACGTTATGGGTGGTTACCGATTCAAATGATATTAAAAAAATTACCAAGGGTTTCGATGAATTAGGTGTTTTATATATTGCCGATGGTCATCATCGTTCAGCAGCAGCCTCACGTGTTTTTTATGATCGAATGAAAGCCAGAAGTGATTTGACAGAGAACGAACCAAATAATTCATTCTTAGTGGTTAGCTTTCCTGAGACCGAAGTAAGGATATTTGAATATAATCGTGTGGTGAAAGATCTTAATGGGCTTTCAGAATCAGATTTTTTAAGTAAGATTGGTGAGGCTTTTAGTTTGGCAAAGCTTGATGAGGCTGCAAAACCTCATTTACCAAATAGCTTTAGCATGTACCTTTCTGGTTCTTGGTATTCACTTCATATAAAATTTTCTTTATCTGATAATACAATGCCAGTGGATAGACTCGATATCAGTATTTTAACAAAACAACTGTTGAGCCCAATTTTGGGTATCGGTGATCCGCGAACTGATCCACGCATTGATTTTATTGGGGGCATTAGAGGTTTAGAAGAGTTGGAGAGACGTGTAGATAGTGGTGAGTGTTCTGTAGCATTTGCACTTTTTCCTACAAGTGTACAGGATCTAATTTCGGTTGCCGATGCGGGGGGAGTTATGCCGCCAAAAAGCACTTGGTTTGAACCGAAGTTAGCGGATGGTATGGTGTCTTTAGTTCTGGAATAAGAACCTTAATCTAATTTTTGTTGATGAAATATGAAGTAACGATAGCAGATTTGTAGCCAAAAAACCAGAACGATATATTTCACATTAATTCTTTATTCTCAAATATATTGGTTGTACCCTGAACTTCTAATAATAGAGGAGTTAGCGGTGCGGTTTGGCATTCAATTTTTTCCAGATCAACGGGAAGATCAAAAGTCTCCGGTGCAATATTATAATGAAGCTATGCATCTAGTCGGGCTCTGCGATGAATATGGGTATTCTCACGTTAGAACCGTTGAGCATTACTTTCATCATTGGGGCGGATATAGCTCAAATCCAATTATTTTTCTGACAGCTGCATGTCAGCATACTAAGACAGCTAGAATGATAACAGGAGCTGTTTTGCCGGCATTTAACTCGCCTCTGAAACTTGCTAGTGATTTATGTATGCTCGACGCTTTTTCGGATGGCCGTTTGGACGTGGGATTTGCCCGGGCTTTTTTGCCCCAAGAGTTTCGACATTTTGAGGTCGATATGGATGAAAGTGTTGAGCGTTTTGAGGAAGGCATTGAGCAAGTTCAGTTACTCATGGAAGGTGAAAATGTTACGTCTAAAGGTAAATATCATAGTTTTGAAAATGTTACCACGATGCCGCGGCCGACACAGCTACCGCGGCCAAATTTCTATGTAGCCGCAGTTGGTACGCCGGCATCTTTTGAACGTGCCGGTAAGATGGGGCACTGGATCATGGCAATTCCAGGTGTCGGTTCTGATCCCATTTCACTTCTCAAAACTTATAGAGATGCATGGATGAAATCCGGTAACCCAGGCCAGCCAAAGATGATGATGGCTGTTTTTATGTTTTGCCATGAAGACGGTAAAGAAGCGCGGCGAATTGCAAAGCCCCATATTGAAGGACATTTTGCTCAGATTGTCGACGCAATGACCGAATATACTCACGGCCCATCTCTAAAAGATTACAAAAATTATGGTATATATAGAGAAAAAATAGCAGCTCAAACTTTGGAAAGCCAAATTGAAAGCGGGGCAGCGTTTGTTGGTACCCCGTCGGAGATAATCAAGCAGTTGGAGAATTTTGATAAAGCCTGTGGTGGTTGTGATGAATTTTCACTTCAAGTAAACCCTTTCGGATTAGAGCTTAACGCGGCAGAGGCGTCCATGAGACTTTTTGGCTCAGAAGTGATACCTTATTTCAAAAACCATTATAAGGAAATCTAATATGGATGAATTTCTCCGGGAGATTCGGTCACATGATTTAGCTCCATTATGGGAGGTCTATGATAAAATAGTTACAAATGAGCCCTCGCATTCTGAGCCTTCCGTAATTTGGAAATGGAACGAAATACTGCCACTTATTGAGAAATCGGCCGAACTTGTCCGTGGGAACCATGCAGACCATCGGGTGCTTATGCTTAAGAATCCTAATCTCGATGGTAAAATGGCAACAACCACTAATATCATAGCAGCTTATCAATGTGTAAATCCGGGTGAGGAAACTTCTCCTCACCGCCATACACCTGCCGCTACTCGTGTAATTATAGAAGGATCTGGTGGAGGCACGTTTGTTGATGGTAAACGTTGTGAAATGTTTGATGGTGACTTAATCATTACACCTAATTGGACATGGCATTGCCATAAAAACGATAGTGCTGAACGGGCTATCTGGATAGATGTTCTTGATATACCATTGGTCGGTTCATTAGATGCTGTTTTTGGTGATATGGAAATGAGATCGGAGGATCATTTTCCCGATAATATGGCAATGATATCTGATGATTCTTATTTGAGCGGTGGTCTTACACCTGTTACTCATCTTCAACATGTAAATCATTCCCCCCGTTTACGCTATTCCTTTGAAGATACTCTTGTTGCAATAAAGAATGCGCCTAAAACAGATGATGGCAGCCGTTCAGTCAAGTATACTAATCCGGTTGATGGAACGGACATTTTGCCTACCCATGATGCAAAAATACTTTCTTTGGCCAGAAATATGAAAACGGCAAAAATGCGTTCTACTGCAAATGCGGTGTGTATTGTCATCCAAGGCACTGGTAAAAGTAAAATTGGCGATGTTACCCATCAGTGGGAATCCAAAGATATATTTACGATACCCCATTGGGCATGGACAACTCATTTAGCCTCTAGTGAAGAAGCTATTTTTATCATTATATCGGATCGTCAAATTATGGAGAAACTTAATTTGTATCGCGAAGAAGTAGAAAAACCTTAGCTTAATTCTTAGTGCGCATTAGTTCATTTTGCTGAAATTAGAGTAACCATGGAGAAAGTTAATCTTAGTTTGCCTAATTCAATTTTGATTGTTGCTGGACCAACAGCCAGTGGAAAGTCGGATTTTGCTCTTGAGGTCGCTAAAAAATATAATGGTGTTATTATTAATTGCGACTCGATGCAGGTTTATAGCGAACTTCAGATTATAACCGCCCGCCCGTCGCTTATCGATGAAGGTATTATATCCCATAAACTCTACGGCATAATTTCTGTGAAAGACGTATTTTCCGCAGGTATTTGGCGTGATTTGGCTATAACAGAAATTAAGAAATGTTGGCAATCGGGAAATCTTCCAATTATTACCGGTGGTACTGGACTCTATATAAAAGCATTGATGGAAGGCTTAACTGAGATACCGAGCATTTCTAAGGAAATCATAGAAGAGGTGACCAAACGACGTAAAAAAATTGGTATTGAAGCATTTCACCGAGAATTAAGAAATTTTGACCCAGTATCGGCTGAGCGTCTTAATAGATCAGATAGCCAGCGAGTAACACGAGCTTATGCGGTATATGTTGCCACCGATCGCTCGTTAAGCGATTGGCATGATCAAAAACCAACGATTGAGCCGTTTGTTGCACATTACCAGTCAATAATATTCGAGCCACCAAGGGATGCTCTATATAATAGCTGCGAAAAACGTATTGATTTAATGCTGGAGAATGGTGTTTTGGGTGAAGTGCGTTCCCTTATGGATATTAACCTAGATCCAATGCGGCCAGCCATGAAAGCGTTAGGGGTTAGGGAGTTCACAGCATTCTTGGACAATAAAATGACCATAGACGAAGCAGTTAATGCGGCGAAACAATCGACTAGACGCTACGCTAAACGCCAAATGACTTGGTTTCGTAATCAAATAGTTCAAGATTATAGGCTAAAAACGCAATATTCGAAAAGTTTAATACCTGAAATCTTTTCAAAAATTATCAGATAGGTATTGACCCTAGATACGATTAGGTATAATTTCCGGCGCGGATTGCGCCAGAATAACACTTTTGATTTTGTCAGTGAAAGGGTTATCGGTGTTTGATTTCATATAATTTATAAATAATCGTAAATTAGCCGTTTAAATTGGCTTTGGAGTAAAGAAAATGTCGGGTGACCAATACACAGGTGGTGAGATTATTCTCAAAGCATTAGCTGACCAAGATGTTGAAGTAGTGTTCGGCTATCCCGGTGGTGTGACCTTGCCACTTTATAATGATATTTATAAGCAAAATAGGTTGCGGCACATCCTCGTGGGTCACGAGCAAGGAGCAGTGCACGCAGCTGAGGGTTATGCCCGTTCAACGGGAAAAACCGGTGTTGCTATGGCAACTTCGGGTCCTGGCGCAACAAATACGGTTACTGGTCTGGTAGATGCATTGATGGATAGCATTCCACTCGTTGTTTTAACTGGTCAAGTTGTTAGTCATTTGATTGGAAATGATGCTTTCCAGGAAGCTGATACCACCGGAATCACACGTCCAGCTACTAAACATAATTACTTGGTAAAATCAACGGATGAACTTGCGAGAATTATTCATGAAGCATTTTATATTGCAGCAAATGGTCGACCTGGCCCTGTTTTAATTGATATCCCAAAGGATATAATTATGGGCAGGGGGTCTTATTTTGGTCCTGAAGGGATTGAGCCTCGTAATTACAACCCTCAAATTAGTGGTGACCCGAAACAAATTGAGGCCGCTGTTGAATTAATGGTAAATGCAGAGCGTCCTATCATTTATGCTGGTGGTGGAGTGATAAATTCGGGTCCGGAGGCATCGCGTTTATTGCAGAAACTTGTCGAAATAACTGGTTATCCATGTACAACAACATTAATGGCATTAGGGGCTTACCCAACAACTGATGACAAGTTCATTGGTATGCCAGGCATGCATGGTACCTACGAGGCTAACCTAGCAATGCATGGTTGTGATGTTATGTTTAACATTGGAGCTCGCTTCGACGATCGGGTGACTGGAAATACGGCACTGTTTTCACCTAATAGCAAAAAAATACATGTTGATATCGATCCTTCGTCTATTAATAAGAATATTTTAGCTGATATCCCAATTGTAGGTGATGTAAAGAACGTATTATTTGATTTCATAACTATATGGGATGAGAAACAGCCTAAGCTTAATCAGAATGCTTTAGAAAGTTGGTGGGATAGAATTGATGAATGGCGTTCTATTGATTCGCTTGGTTTCGAGCAAGATTTTAAATCATCAATAAAGCCTCAATATGCCTTGAGCCAATTGAGTGAATCGTTGAATCAAACGAATTACTTTGTCACAACCGACGTCGGTCAGCACCAAATGTGGGCTGCACAGTATATTCAGTTCTCTGAACCGAATCGCTGGATGACTTCTGGAGGTCTTGGCACTATGGGATATGGTATTCCCGCGGGTATGGGTGTGCAAGTTGCCCATCCTGATGCTGCAGTGGTGTGTGTGACCTCGGAAGGGTCAATGATGATGAATATCCAGGAAATGGCAACTATTGCAAAAGAAGGTCTTCCTGTAAAAATACTCTGTTTATATAATCAGGTGCTGGGCATGATTCGGCAATGGCAGGAGTTATTTCATGAGAATAATGAATCTGAATGTGATCTGAGTAATGGCCCTGATTACATCAAATTAGCTCAAGCTATGGGTTTCAATGCATTAGAATGTAAAGAAGCTAATGACGTTAATGGGTCAATTGCGGAAATGCTTGAGATTGATGGCCCCGTATTTTTGTTGATGCATACGGATCGCGATGAAAATGTTTTTCCTATGATACCATCTGGTGCTGCGCACAATGAAATTGTACTTGCTCCTAATAACAAAACTAAGATTGTTAAAGATAAGGCAATGGCTTAAGAGTTTGGACTTGGGTAGGTGAAATTGACTGATGATTTAAACAGAGTTGAACAAGATCACACGTTCTCAGTTCTTGTTGAAAATGAGGCCGGAGTTTTAGCACGTGTAATTGGCCTATTATCTGGTCGAGGATATAACATCGAAAGTTTGACTGTTGCTGAGGTTAATAAAGAAGAACGCCTTTCGAAGATAACTATTGTAAGCTCGGGTACCGAAATGGTGTTGGAGCAAATTCGCACTCAGCTTGAGCGTTTAGTGCCGGTACGAGCGGTTGCAGATTTGACTGTTGATGGACCTTCTGTTGAACGAGAACTCGCTTTGATAAAAGTGGCCGGAGGTGATAAAATGCGAGCTCAATGTTTGGAGGTAGCAGACGATTTCCAAGCAAAAGTTTTAGATAGTACGCCAGAATTTTGTGTATTTGAGGTTGTTCAGAGTACGGAAAAAATGGATGCTTTTGTTAATTTAATGAAGCCGCTTGGTCTAGTAGATGTATCGCGTTCAGGTGTAGTTGCCATTTCGCGCGACTCAGAAACAATTTGAGAAAATTATAGATTAATTCGTTTAACATAATACTGTAGGGAATTTAAAAATGCGTGTTTTTTATGATCGTGATGCTGACGTTAATTTAATTAAAACAAAAAAAGTTGCTATTGTTGGCTATGGTAGCCAAGGACATGCCCACACTTTAAATTTGCGGGATAGTGGTGTTAAAGAGATAGCTGTTGCGCTTAGGCAAGGATCCGGCTCAATCGCTAAGGCTGAAGCAGAAGGTGTTAAGGTTATGGAACCTGCTCAAGCAGCGGCCTGGGCAGACGTATTGATGGTATTGGCACCAGATGAAATTCAGGCAGATTTATATGCTGCTGAAATTCATAGTAATTTGAATCCAGGTTCGGCGATAGCCTTTGCGCATGGTTTATCAGTTCATTTTGGCCTTATTACCCCGTCTGAAGGTGTTGACGTATTTATGATAGCACCTAAAGGTCCAGGGCATACGGTGCGTGGAGAATTTGCTCGTGGTGCCGGTGTACCTTGCTTAGTAGCGGTGCATCAGGATGCTAGTGGAGCCGCATTGGATCTTGCATTATCATATGGTTCAGCTATTGGTGGGGGTCGTTCCGGGATTATCGAAACTACTTTTAAAGAAGAGTGTGAAACAGATCTCTTCGGTGAACAAACCGTGCTTTGTGGTGGTTTAACTTCATTAATTACTGCTGCGTGGGAAACTTTGGTGGAAGCTGGTTATGCACCGGAAATGGCTTATTTTGAATGTCTGCACGAAGTGAAGTTGATCGTTGACCTCATGTATGAAGGAGGAATCGCTAATATGCGTTATTCAATTTCTAATACTGCTGAGTTTGGTGACTACGTTTCTGGTCCCCGTGTAATAGATTCTAGTGTAAAAGATCGTATGAAAGAAGTTCTTGAGGAGATTCAATCAGGCAAATTTGTTCAAGACTGGATGATGGAGAATAAGGTCGGGGCTCCGCGATTTAAAGCGATGCGGAGACGCTCGGCAGAACACGATATTGAAAAAGTTGGTCAAAACCTTCGCGATATGATGCCATGGATAACCGAAAATGCACTGGTTGACAAAGCAAAGAACTAGTCTATCGAATGAAACTTCGAATTTACGTTTAAATAGAAAATTCTATCTTTTTGATTTAGTTCTGTAATTTTGCTCGGCGTTTTAGCATCTTTTCAGAGAGTTTGGGCGCGCGTCCTGGGGTTGACCATGGACATTTTGCTATACAAATCGCACATCCTAATGCTTCGCCAAAGGTAGGAATGCATTTGTCAAAATCGACGAACCATTTTTTTATTCCGCGAACCATTTGTTTTTCGGGGAAAATAGCGCTCGGTGGGCACGCTTTCACGCATATTTGACAATTAGTGCAGAAATCCTCGGCACCGATATCTCTGACTTTGTCCGCAATTAGAGGGATATCGGTGGTTACGGCAGAAAGTCGAAATGAAGAGCCAAATTCGCCGTGTATGAGCGAGCCATGTTTGCCGAGGGTACCCATGCCCGAATCGATTGCCGCTGGCATCATACTTAAAGCTGAGGCAAATGGTCCAGCCCACGGCTTTGCTGAAAAACCCTGGCTTAATATAAAATTGGTTAATTCACGGCAAACTCTTGCAGCACGATTATATTGCCGCGCAACTTCGACAGAAGAGTCAGGCCTCGCGAGGCTTGGAGGTACTTTATTGAGTTCTTCGTGGTTCATTTTGACTGCTATTATTATGACCCATGGTTCATTGATTTGATAACCTTCAAAGGTATACATTGGATCCATCTCAGTAATTCGAATATCATCACCTTCGTGATTTAGGGTAAATTCTTTAATGGTTTTCTTCCATTCCTCCGCTGATTTTTGAATCATAGTCTCCGCCCGCTTCTCTATTTCTGGTCCGCGGGGTGCTTCGCTGCTGTAGTGTTCAACAATTGCACTTGATCGCCGTTGAATACCTATGACTTCGGATTGCAATTCGCCAAAGGCATGTTTTTCGTGGGGATGCCAAAAAAACGGTGATGGGCGTCTAATTTCCTCTTCATTCAGGCCATTTACTTTGTTGCCAGAAATATTTGGGAAAAGTGCCTTAAAATCATCTGCGGTTTCAGGAGGTCTTTTTATTTGTTTACGATCTGGCATAATTTGATTTTAATCGATGTGGCTATGCATGCGTTTGTGCCATGAATTACCCTTGCTCCATGCTAACATGCTCTGTTCTGTGGGAGCTTGACCTTCTAGATATAAGACAGTTCGCCAGGCAAGGCTCAACATACAGGAAGTCACCGGCGCACCGTCCCAATTTGCGCAGTCCAAAATCGGTTGGAGTGTCGGCATACCAGTTCCTAGCATGACAATAACATCAATATTTTTGCGTTTTAAGGATTGAAGAGCCTCCATACTGGTTTCTGCTTGTAGACTGTAGATTGGGTGGAATTCACTGGTTTCGTTAAATGCGCTGGCAACTTCTCTAACGATGAAACCAGCATTTTGCCAATAATTAACACTAATTTCCGTTAATTCGGCTGGGTACGGAGAAACTAACCCAATGTTTTTTGCGTTTAATGAATTCAATGAGTCTGTGACGGCCCTTGCAGCTGTAACGAATGGGAACCCTTTATTTTTTTGAATACGATCACAGATTTCAGCTTCTTTGTCTTGGCCAATCAAATATGAGGCGCCAGTGCACCCAAAAGCAGCTACTTGAATTGGCGCGTTTGCGAATTGTTCGAGTGTATCTTCTATTTGATCGGTATAGTCGACAAGTCGCTCTTCAATGGTTTTTTTGCGACTCGTCATACGCGCGTTCAGCATTGCTACACCGTTGGGCCATAAGATTGTAAACTCTGGCTCAACGGTGGTATTTGCTTGAGGAGTGAGGACACCAACGAGGCCTCGTTTCGCGTACTCTAGTTCGGTCATTTTTTGTTTATTCCAGTAAGTTTTAATTATCTAAAATTTATGACATTATAATATAGGAAAACTATAATACTAATAGATGGATAAGGTAACTTTATATGGTAACGCCAGCTAAAGACAAACGTATTTTGATAGTTGGAGGTGGACCTGTAGGTTTGTTTGCTGCGATCCGTTTGGTTGGCTTTGGAATTCCTATAACACTCATTGATAAATCTAAGAAGGTTAGTAGTGATATTCGCGCTTCGACAATCCACCCCCCTTCGTTGGAAATGATGGCCCCATATGGCATAACGGAAGAGATACTTGAGACGGGGATTAAGGTGCGTCAATGGCAAATTCGCAATCATTTAACTGGAGATAAAGTGGTTTTTGACCTGAATAATATTTCTGATGAGACAGACTACCCCTATAGGGTCCAATTTGAGCAAAGTAAGATTTGCAAGATTATGGACAGGCAACTTCGAGCTAATCCTTTAGCAGATATTCGTTATGGAACGGAATTTGTATCCTTAAGCCAGAATGATAATGGTATCATTATTAACGTTGAATCAGGTAAAGGCTCCGAAACAATTTGCGGTCAATTTTTGATCGCAGCGGATGGCGGTAATAGTTCGATAAGGGAACATTTGGGTTTAGCCTTTGAAGGGTCTACGTATCCTGAAAAAACTGTATTGGTCACAACACCTTTCCCATTTCATGAGTATATTGATGGTTTGTCGAGTGTTAGCTACTGTTGGGAGGAAAAAGGTAATTTCAGTCTCTTGCAGTTACCAGATCAATGGCGTGCCAGCCTTTACTTTCCTGAGAATATGTCACAAGAGGAAGCCTTAGACGATAAAAATATCCAAAAACAATTGCACGATATATGTCCGATTGAAGGTCCATTTGAAATTTATGATAAACGTGTTTATAGGGTTCACCAACGCATAGTCAACAAATATGACCACGGTCGAATTGCTTTGGCAGGAGATGCTGCGCATGTCAATTCACCCTCTGGTGGTATGGGTATGAATGGTGGTTTACACGACGCACATAACTTGACAGAAAAATTAAATAAAATTTGGTTGAATGAGAGTAGAGACAATTATTTTGAACTCCTTGATCTTTATTCGCGACAGCGGAAACCAATTGCTGAGCAACAGATTATTAAACAAGCCGATGAAAATCGTAAACGTATGACGGAGAAAAATCACCAAAGGCGGCAAATGTCTTTAGATGAACTACAGAAAATATCGGATGATCCGATAAAATGTAAGGCGTTTTTGATGAAATCCTCTATGTATGAAGGTTTACGAAAAGCTTCTAGCATTGAATAAGATTAAGTTTTCGATAGTTTTTTGATCAGTTTAGATTTAATAACCTTGCCAAGAGCGGTTTTTGGTATTTCTTTAATAAAAAATACACCTTTTGGCACCTTGTATGATGCGAGCTTTTCCCGGCAATAGAGAAGCAATGCTTTTTCTTCTATATGTTTATTTGTGACGGCGAATACGGCAATATCCTCGCCGTATTCGGAATTCGACCAAGGAACAGCAACCACGTCATCAATGGTCGGATGGCTAAGAAACACCTGTTCAATTTCGGCTGGATATATATTAATACCAGATTTTATAATTATATCTTTTGCCCGTCCCTTTAAATACAAAAACCCATTTTCATCTATGCTGCCAATATCACCCGGATAAAACCAGCCCTTCCTGAAACAGGCTGCACTGGCTTCTGGATCATTAAAAAAATTTCTAGAAACTCCCGGGCTTCGGTAACGGATATGTCCTAATTGATTTGTGGATAATTTCTGGTCGCAATCATCGACTATCTCGATTTCTGTTTGGTAGATGGCTTCGCCAACCGACGTAGATGCTGTGTGATGTGGCAAAAGTACTGATGTGCCCCCACCTTCGGTAGAGCCATAGTAATTAATAAAATTAGGGTTTAGATTTTGCATCACTGCTTTACGTTCATCCGGATGAAGCACAGCGCCGGTTGATAGCAGGCGGTTTAGACCTGCAAGCAAGGGGCGTTTTCTCTTCGGTAGCTTGAGTAATCGGCGTAATAAGGTCGGAACGAGTAATAGGGTGGTCGCCTGATAATTTGTTGCAGCGGTGACTAACTCTTCGGGTTCGTATGGCGGGGGAAATAGAATTACAGTCGAACCGCTATATAAACAACCCATTGTAAAACTACGTCCTCCCCCAAAATAGATAGGTGTAGCGCTTAGATATCGATCGTGCTGGTTAAATCCTAATGTAACCCACTGCATTACAAAACGCGCCGTGAATTGGGAATGCGTTAACATGGGCCCTTTAGGTCTTCCAGTTGAGCCCGAAGAAAGTGATAAAACTACCGGGCGTGTTCCCCCTGTTGCACAAGGTGTATCAGAAGTTCTGTTTTCAACGGATGCATGCCACTTATCGTCGATTGAAAGATTCTTGAAACCACTCGTTTTTTTCTCAGGTATCCCAATAATTAGAGAAACTTTAAAAAATGTTGCAATATTTATTCTTTCAGTTTCTGTCCAACGCCAATCAATTGGCAGAATTATTGCTCCTAGACGTGCTATAGCATAAAGCACCATTAGATGGTCAGCGGTGTCTGGCAAGCACACGCCTATAATATTACCCTCTTCGATATTCTGATCTTTTATATGCCCTGAAATTTTTTTTACTGTAATATCGAGATTACGGTAAGAAAGAACCTGTGGTCCGTCAATTATAGCCGGGTGTGACCCACGTCGTTTTGCATTTTCTTCAAGCGCTAGCGCTATATTTTTGTTATAAAGCAATATCTCTTCCGAAAAAATTAAACTAAAATATTTGAATACTATTTACAGAATTTCTTGCGGTACGTCATTAGTAATGGCATTTTTATATCAGATGAATCATTATTTGAGATAGAATACCGTTATGTCCACCAATTCTTTTCCTGTTAAGGCGATTGATGCTGTTGTGAATATACAGACAGAAGAAGCAATGGCACATCGACCTAAAGATCGTGAGAACTTTTATCTAGATAAAATTGGGGTTGATGCACAAACATTTAAGGGTTTGACACTAGATGAAATGTTAAATCGAATGGATAATGCCGGAATAGAAAAGGCCTTCTTGATTGCGCCAAAGATTGGACGGAAGGGTTTAGCAGGTTCTTATGATATTCCGTATCAACTTGTTGTTGACGCAGTAAAAAAATTTCCTGATCGGTTTTATGGTATAGCAGGAATTGATCCCTTCGATGGTATGGACGGTGTCAAAGTGTTTGAGGATGCGATTATTCGGCTTGGTTTCATTGGGGCACACGTTTACCCTCACTGGTTTGAGTTAGCACCAGATCATGCAAAATATTATCCTATATACGCAAAATGCGTCGAGCTAGGTGTTCCAATTCAAATGCAAGTTGGGCAATCTTTGATCTATTCTCCAAATAACCCAATGCGAAGCGTTGGTCAGCCTATAACTATCGATTCGGTTGCATGTGATTTTCCTGAGTTGAAAATAATTGGTATTCATATTGGTATTCCCTGGCATGATGAAATGATAGCGATGGCTTGGAAACACCCGAACGTTTATATTGGCTGCGATGCCCATGCACCAAAATATTGGCCTAAATCATTTATTAAATATATAAACTCGTATGGTCAGGATAAGGTTATATTTGGTACCGATTTTCCAGTAATTGATTTTAACAGAGCCTTGGATGAAATCGGGGAACTAGGATTTAGGTCAGAACCACTAGCAAAACTATTACGTTATAATGTTGAAAAAGTTTATAATTTGATAAATTAGCTCGACTACGGTTCCATCAAGATATTCATTATCAGCGTAAAAATTATTTGTATGTTGATGAAAAAAACTACCGTTTGGTTCAATCTTAATTATTGGACGGGCCAAATCAAATATCTATTCTTCACAAATAATATTTAAAACAGCTTGTCGTTTCTCAATGATTACAGATTTTAAAGCACGTTCGAGAGCCCGAGATACTTTATTTGGATCAGTAACCTTCTCGCCATAACCATCAGAAGCAAGAACTACTTTTTCGAAATGGGGCGATGGCTGTAAATTGGTAAGAGGAGCAGAATTGCTTTCCTTGGCATAGCCTTCAGGGTACATAGCGTGTGTGGCTCGTTTAACAGCGCCCCAGCGTTCGTTGTTAAAAATGACAGTTAGAAATGGAAGATCATGCGTAGCAGCAATATAATGGGCAGAGACAGGATTACCAAACATATAGGCCCCGTCACCCTCAGTCGCGATCACCAAATTGTCTGGATTTGCCAGTTTAGCGCCAATAGCTCCACCTAAGCCCCAACCGAGCCCGCTGGCTCCGCCGAATAATGTCCCAGGTTGGCTGCGTTTAAGGTACCGAAGATCAAGTGGTGATTCCCGCATTACAACATTGGTCACATCAATTACGTTGCTTAAGCAATAGGTTAGCCAGGCAGATGAAATTGGACTGTTATTCGTAGTACGTTTCAGTTGGCTCTGCCACTCCTCGTCTAATGATTTTCTTAATTCCTTTAATTTACTCCGCCTTGCTTCAAGTCCTTCTCGAGAATTAGCCAATCGTGACTCCATTGCTAATGATAATGCAAGAAGTGAGATATCTGCTGCGCCGGTAATAGTAAAATCTGCCCTAAAACCCCGGTGGGGGGCTGCAGTGTATAATGGGTCGGATGCAATATGTGCTACCTTGCAATTGGGTGGGGGTTTTTTGAAATTAGGTATCCAGGGAACTTCACACTCAATAGCGATGATGAAGTCGGCTTCACCAATTAAGAATGATGGATCAAAACCCATAGACATTGGATGATCTGTTGGGATGTTCAGGGTACGCGGACGATACTGGGTCACTGGAATTGCAAAGCGTTCCGCTAAGTCAGAGAGAGGTTTTACGGCTTCTATAATATTTCCCAATTGGCTTGTGATGATCATTGGGTTTTTTGCTGTCATAATGCATTCAGCCAGTTGATCAATTGCATTTAAATCTGGATACGGCACCGTCGCATTTGAGTGTTGTGTTGCAGGGTCGAAGGTAACATCACCGATGTCCGCTGCTAAAATCTCGCGTGGTAATGTCAAATAGACAGGACCTCTTGGGAGAGCTTTGGAAATATTAAGAGCTCGATCAACAACTGCATGTAGTTGTCCGGCTTCCCGTAATTCATAATCCCACTTCACAGTTTCTCGCACCATTCCAGCTTGATCAAACATTTCTTGGGTCCAATGAATATCAATACTACGTCCGCCTTCAACGTTTTCCTCTGTGTATGGTGTTCTACCGGCTGTTACAATTACGGGTAGGTTTAGTTTATTAGTATTTAAGATTTGACATAACGCATTTGCCGTTCCTACATTTGTATGCACCATTACCACCTGTGGATTACCTGTGATCATTGTGTAGCCCATGGCCAACGCCATCGCGACATTTTCATGGGGCACGGCTATAGGTTTTGGGACGGGTAAATTTAATGTTTCAGCTTTTGCGAAAGCTTCGATTAATGGAGCAAAATCAGTTCCAGCATTAGCAAAAATATATTTAACACCGCGGTCGGCGAGTAAGGCGAGGAGGGCTTGGGCAACGCTGTATACTGTTTTTTTTTCTTTTGTCACCTAGAAAGACACCCCACAACCAATGATTTTCTCTACATTAATCCCCAAGCCTTTGGCAGCCAGAGCGCGGTGGCTGGAAATATTAGACATATAGCCAAGCGTACGATATCTGTCATGAAGAATGGAAAAATTCCCGCATAAATTGTTTTTAGGTTAAGATCTTTTGACATGCCGTTAAGTACAAATACATTGATCCCAATGGGGGGTGTGATCATGCCGATCTCCATTATCATTACGTTAATAACGCCCCACCATATGGGATCGTAACCCATATCCATGATGACTGGATAAACGAAAGGTAACGTAATCACCATAGCTGCAACAGTATCGAAAATACTACCAAGAATGAGATATAATACCATCAGCATGAAAAGAACTATGAAATCTGAGGCGTTTAAGCTTTTGATGAACTGGACTGATGCATCAGGTAAACCAGATAATGTGATGAAGTAGCTAAAGACTGATGCGCCCATAATGATAACAAAAATCATTCCAGTATTTGCTGCTGTCGTTGAAAGGCAATTTAAAAAACCCTCCATTCTCATGCCATTGAATATAGCAAAAATGAAAGCAAGACTTGCACCGACTGATGCTGCTTCTGTGATTGTAAAAATTCCGGTATAAATTCCGCCCGAAACGAGGATCGCTATTAGCAAGAAACGCCATGAGGCGATCAATACAGACAATTTTTCTTTCCATGGAAGTCGTTCACCAGCTGGACCTGAATCAGGTTTTAGTCGCACAATAATACTGATCGTAATGCAGTAAAGGACGGTTGCAATGGCCCCAGGAAAAATAGCTGCAGCAAATAATGCAATAATGCTTTCTTCAGTTAGAATTCCATAAATAATCATTACGACGGAAGGTGGGACCAGCATTCCTAGGGTGCCACCTGCTGCGATACATCCACTCGCTAATGTTCGCTTATAGTTGCGATCTATCATTTCGGGCAATGCGATTTTTGCCATGGTTGCTGTGGTGGCAATAGAGGAGCCGCAAATAGCTCCAAAACCCGCACATCCGCCAATTGTTGACATAGCTAGACCCCCACGAAAGTGACCAACCATTGCATAAGCGAGCCTATACATATCTGCCGAGACACCGGCTTCCGTTGCAAAGGCGCCCATCAACAGAAAAAGAGCGACAACAGCCAGCCCTTCATCTTCAATCTTTGCCGATGGCTCGGTGCCGAGAAGCGTAAGGGCTGGTTCCCAGCCAATCATAAAGCCTACTGAAGCTACTCCGGTGATGCCCATAGCTACACCGATAGGTACATGGAGGGCGATAAGAACAAACATCGCACCAAGACCTAAGGCACCTATGACAATAGGATCCATTAAACGCTCTCCGTTTCTTCTTTGGGAAGGCGGCTGGGTTGATTACGAATGGCACTGTAGACACTATCCGCGAAAACGATCACCTGTACCGGAACGGTAATCGTCATTATAAATGAGATGATCCACCACCAAGGTGCAATAGGGAACTCTATAGTCGGGGACGTTCTATTATTAACCTGAAGGTCAATCGTTAGTAGATAGAATTGCCAAACAAGTATCGAGAAAAAGAATAGGGTAAACAAATTACCAAAAACTTCCAGCCAATAGTTTGTTCGACCCTTAAACGCTCTTCCGAGAAAACGGATAGTTACATTTTGATCTCTGAGAAGTAATGAGGGAAAACAAGATGAGATTACGATAGCATAAGAAATTTGAGCATAATCATTGAACCCCGGAATGCGAGGGAGCGCCAGCCACCGCCCTAAACCATCAACCATAGTTAATAGGGCAACTGCGACAAGCCCAGTAAAGCCAACGCAGGCGACCAGCTTTAGGTATTCGCTAAGCCGCCTGCTTGTTGTTTCAAATTGATCCAATTTTTTCTACCAAATGATAGTTTATCCGTTCTTTCGAACGTCCGCTATAATCTTAACGGCTTTATCGTAAACAGCTTGGCCATTTTTTGTTTTATTTATCCACCATTTGTGTACAGAAGCTTTGGCGTCTTTAACCGTTTTATTGAATTCTGCTCCACTAGGTTTGACAATCGTAAGTTTTTTTGCCTGTGGATTTGATTTTATAATCTTTAAGGTGGCATCCCCATAAGCAGCGCCTCCATTCCGAGCGATTTTTTCGCTGCCGTGTTTTAAGAATGCTGCTTGAACATCTTTAGGAAGTCCATCCCATTTCTTCTTGTTCATTCCTAAGAAGAAGGGAATGGCACCTAAAGGCAGATCCATGACATGTGTAACAAGGCGCATTGCTTTAAAAGTCCTCATTCCTGTCCAACCTTGTTGACCTCCGTCAATTGTTTTCCGGTTAAGAGCGACGGTCATTTTTGGTGCGCTCATGGTTTGTGGGATAGCTCCGATTTTTCCCAGCCAATATCCCCCTACGGAACCAGCATTCCTAATTTTTAGATTTTTCAAATCAGAGATTTTCTTTACAGGTTTGTTTAGGAATAACAAATTTGGTGCAGAGGCCCAAGCTCCTATCAATTTAACTTGACCTAGACCTGTTTTAAAGCCCGCGTCATGTAATCGTTGAATAACTAGAGAGGCCTCAAGAGCCGTATTTAATAAAAATGGAAGTTCAACTATTTGCATTTCTGGAAATTGTCCCGAGGTATAACCAGGCAAAATCCACGCTAAATCGGCTACACCATTCTTTACCAATTCATATTGCTTTACCGGACTTTTACCGAGTGATCCACCCCAATAGCCCTTTAGTTCAACCTTACCTCCAACATCGGCCTTAACATTGGCCATCCAAGGTTTTATAACTCTTGTGACCCCCATGCTTTTTGGGGAAACAAATGATGCAACTTTGATTGGACCTGTTGCAAATACGCTAGTAGATTGCATTATAATTACGCTTGCCGCTGCTGCTAGGATTGTTTTATTCATATCACTTCCTCCCTTGGAATTATTTATTTCTGGTTTAATTTATTGATCCGAATATACAAATGTTACATTAATAGATCAACACAACGTTTAAAGTAATAAGAAATCAAGAATAAAGTGATTTAACGAGCAAATTATGGGTCAAACGATCGCAGAAAAAATTATAGCAAAAGCAGCTAATCAAAAGTTTGTTAAGCCTGGTGAAGTCGTCACCTGCAACGTTGATTTAGCTATGATCCATGATAGCGGTGGCCCTCGACGTATTAAGTCGACTATGGAGCAGTTAGGTGCAGGCGTTTGGGATCCCGGGAAGGTTGTCTTGGTGTCTGATCATTTTGCGCCTTGTACCGATTCTGAAAGTGCTAGCATTCTGAAGTTAACGAGAGAGTGGGCCTCAGAATATAACGTTAAAAATTTTTATGATCAAAAAGGTATCTGTCATATTGTGGTGCCAGAAAACGGTCATTTGTCTCCAGGCATGTTTGCCGTGGGTGGCGACAGTCATTCTCCTACCGGAGGCGCATTTGGCAGCTACATGTTTGGAGTTGGTGCCACTGATATGCTTGGTATTCTTGTTACAGGGCAAACTTGGATAAAAATTCCTGAGACTATCCGGATCAGGTGGTCGGGTAATATGGGTATTGGCGTTGCTGCTAAGGATATGGCGCTTAAGATGTGCGCCACACTCGGAATGAATGGTGGTGATTATCAATCAATTCTCTACTGTGGTGACACGATTGAGAAGCTAAATATTTTTGAGCGTATGACTTTGAGTAATATGAGCGCCGAACTTGGCGCACAATCTGGTCTTATCGAGCCAGATGAGATTACTGTAGCTTACGTTAGGTCGGTCGGTGGTGAACCGGGGGATTGGAGAAAGTACAAAAGTGATCCAGATGCAAATTATAAGGTTACTCACGAATTTGATGCTGCAGGTTTGGCACCTCAAGTTGCCCCACCACATAGTCCGGCAAACGCTGTTCCAGTTGGAGAGGTTGGTCAGGATAAAATTGACCAATTTTACATTGGGGCTTGCACTGGTGCCAAACTGAACGATTTAGAAATGGCGGCGTCTGTTTTAAGAGGTTATAAAATTGCTGAGGGTAAACGACTCACAATTGCTCCAGCTTCTTCACATGTTTTAAGTTTAGCAACGAAGCAGGGCATAATTGAAGTGTTATTGGAAGCCGGGGCAAGTTTACTGCCTCCAGGGTGCGGTGCTTGTGCAGGTTATGGGATAGGTGTCTTAGCAGAAGAAGAAGTTTGCTTAGCTTCAACAGCCCGGAACTTTCAAGGAAGAATGGGAGCTAGTAGCTCTAAGGTGTATTTAGCTTCTCCCTATACAGTATCAGCAAGTGCTATCAAGGGATATATTTCAGATCCTAGAGATATTTTGTTATAATGTCTGGCCAAGTATGGAAATTTGGGGATGAAATTAATACGGATTTATTGGTACCTGGTGTTTATATTAAGCTGCCACTAGACGAACTCGCAAGTCATTGCTTAGAAACAGTCGACCCTTTATTTGCGGGTTCAGTGGTTGAGGGGGATTTTGTAGTCGCCGGGAAAAATTTTGGCATGGGTTCTAGTCGTGAGCAAGCGGCTCAAGTGCTGAAAACTTTGGGTGTAGCCGCTGTGATCGCGGAGTCGTTTAGCGGTATTTTTTATCGTAACGCCTTTAATCTTGGACTGCCTGCCATTAAATTAAATGATATTGAACCAATTAATGCCGGAAATAAAATAACGCTAAATCTCAAGTCTGGCAAAATACATAATCTTTCTACAGGTATAGATCTAGCTGGTGAAGCGGTGCCAGCAAATCTATTAGCTTTAATCGAAGCAGGTGGACTTGTGCCCCATCTTAAAAGAACTTTGAACCAGACCTAACAAAAAGGAATGGCTATGTCGCCACAAAAAATTTTAAGAAACCGAATAAAACAGGATCGAATATTATTAACGCCAGGAATTTACGATGCCTTTGGTGCCATGATGGGTGAGCGTGCAGGTTTTGAAGCGCTCTATCTTTCTGGAGCTTCAATAGCGTATACGAAGCTTGCTCGGCCTGATATTGGTTTAGTCACTTTGGATGAACTCGCGACAATAGTCGGCACAATCCGCGAAAGGGTCAATTTGCCTTTAATCGTTGATGCCGACACGGGATTTGGTAATGCTTTAAATGTGCAAAGAACTGTTACGCTTCTCGAAAGAAACGGCGCTTCAGGTATACAATTAGAAGATCAGTCTTCACCGAAACGCTGTGGGCATCTTGATGGTAAAGTGCTGATAACTACAGATGAGATGAATGGTAAGGTCAAAGCCGCACTTGATGCTCGCAAAGACGAAAATACAATGATCATTGCAAGGACGGATGCAATTGCCGTTGAGGGCTATGAGCGTGCAATTGATCGGGCTGTTGGTTATGTTGAAGCAGGAGCAGATGTCTTATTTATTGAAGCTATGCAAAGTGCGGAACAAATTGCGCGTGTTGTTGAACAGTTTGGTGACAAAATTCCATTACTAATAAATATGGTTGAAGGTGGAAAAACTCCGATGGCGCCAGCTTTAGAACTAGAAGAGAAGGGATTTTCGATTGTAATATTCCCCGGCGCCCTAGTTCGAGCGCTTGCTTATGCTGCGGAGAATTACTTCAATTCGTTATTGAGGCATGGCTCAACGATACAGCATCAAGCCCAAATGTTTGATTTCGATGAGTTAAACGAACTTTTAGGAACTAAAGAAATGCTCCAAGTTGGCAATCGTTACACTAATGGCGATGATTGAGATGCAAAAAATGGATCCGGTGATATTGGCCGTTCTTAAAGGAAGGTTGGAACAGATTGCGGATGAAATGGATGCCACACTTTTCCGCAGTGCCTTTAATCCGATAATAGCGGAGGCCCACGATGCTAGCCATGGGCTATACCATGCTAAAACGGGGGAGACCTTAATTCAGGGCAAGTCTGGTTTACCAGTTTTTGTTGGTGCGATGTCATTTGCGGTAAAAATGGTGATTGATAAAGTCGAACAGGAGAAAATTGTCCTTAATCCTGGTGATGTTTTTGTATTCAATGATCCTTACGAAGGTGGAACCCACCTTTCAGATTTTAAACTTGTAAGACCTTTCTTTCATGGCGGACAGGTTTTTTGCTTTTTGGCGTCTGTTGGCCATTGGCATGACGTTGGTGGAAATGTACCAGGTAATTATAATCCAGTAGCAACGGAATGTTATCAGGAAGGTATGCTAATTCCGCCAGTATTACTTTATAGCTCTGGCATCCTCAACGAGGATATTGTTGCAATCTTACAATCAAATTCGCGCCTACCAGGAAGTCTTTATGGGGATCTAAATGGGCAGGTTAGCGCCCTTGATCTTGGTGATCAGAGGTTAACGGATTTGCTTGAAGAATATGGTGAAGAGAAAATTACATCAGCTTTGGTTGAATTGAATGAAAGTGCCGCCAAGTTGATGAAGAGTTACATTAGTGATCTTCCAAATGGTACTTATTCGGCAGAAGACTGGCTAGATAATGACGGTATTATTGATGAATCATTAAAAATTGGTCTTGATATCGTGATTGTCAATAATCGAATGACTTTAGATTTTTCAAAGACATCGACTGCATGTGACGGACCAGTAAACATCTCGCGTTCTACATGTGTCGCGTCTTGTTATGTTGCGCTTAAGCATATTTTTCGCGAGGTACCTGCGAATGCTGGTGTGTTGGATCCGATTGATTTTGTTATCCCAAATGATAGTCTGTTAAGTGTTAGCCGACCGAAGCCTGTCGGTGGCTATACCGAGACAATCCTCCGTGTTATCGATGTGATGTTTCAGGCGATTTCTAAGGTTGCTCCAGAAATAAGCAACGGATGTGCCTATGGAACAATCAATGCGTTATCAATGGCAGGTTATCGCAAGAATGGGGCCCGCTGGGTTTTGTTTTCGTTTTTTGGGGGTGGCCACGGCGGACATCCGAACGGTGACGGCCTTAATCATGGTAATGCACCAATTTCAACAGCTACCATCCCCCCTTTAGAAATTTTGGAAGCCGCCTACCCAATTCGCTTTACCCAGTGGGCATTACGACCAGATAGCGGTGGACCAGGCAGGAGTCGTGGTGGTTGTGGTGCAATTTATGAGATTGAATTACTTGAAGAAAAAGCGGATGCTTTTTTGTTTGGTGAGCGAGGTAAATTTGGTCCGCCCGGCGTTATAGGGGGTGAGAGTGGATCTCGAAATAAGTTTATTTATCCAGTCGGTGGCGATAGTGAAGAATCGCCGCCCATGGTTTCTAAGATGGTTGGCTTACAATTAGAAAAGGGTCAGCGCATTCGCCTAGAGACGCCGGGTGGCGGAGGTTACGGTGATGCTTGTGAGCGAGATCCAAAGCTTGTGGCCGAAGATGTGCGGCTTGGTTATGTAACGGCTAAATCAGCATATGAAAACTATAAATGTTCTGTATCTGATGACGGTATTCTTGATCAAAAAGAAACTAATAGATTACGCGAAACGAGCTAAACATGGCCGAAATACAAAAAAAATCTAGAACGGTAGTCGGGGTTGATGTCGGTGGCACTTTCACGGATGTGTTTTTCCTTAATGAAGATGATGGTTCGTGTGATGTTGCGAAGGTGCCTTCAACTCGAAATGATCAATCTATTGGGATCCAAGAGGGGATAGCACAACATCTAAAAAGGCTCTCAGAAATATCTTTAATAATTCATGGTACCACTGTTGGCACTAATTCACTTCTCGAACGCAAAGGAGCCAAGACTGGGATTATAACAACGCGGGGATTCCGCGATGTAATTGAGATGCGGAGACGTGATCGACCAGAGACATGGGGTCTTTGGGGGATGTTTGATCCAATTGTGTCGCGTGAATTGCGGGTGGAGGTTGATGAAAGAGTTTTGGCTGATGGTACACTTTTTACTAAACTTGAACCAAGTGACTTGAAGTCAGCAACAGCAAAATTATTAGCTCAAGGGGCTGAATCTGTTTGTGTGTTTTTTATGAATAGCTACGCTAACGATGCTAATGAAAAATTAGCGATTGAAATATTAAGGGAGATATGGCCGAACGACCATATCACATCTTCGTCGGGAATTCTTCCGGAAATTCGTGAATTTGAACGATGTTCGACAGCAACATTGAATGCTTATTTGCAGCCTCCGATTGGCGATTATCTCGAACGGCTTGAAGGGGGCTTGCGGAAAGGCGGATTTGCAGGTGAAGTCCTAATTGTGCAATCTAATGGCGGTGTAATGTCCGTTAATATGGCCAGATCGTTTCCGGTGCGAACCGCATTATCTGGCCCTGCAGCTGGAGTTATTGCTGGGGCTTATATTGGGAAGAGTTCCGGATTTCCAAACCTTATAACATGCGATATGGGAGGGACAAGTTTTGATGTGTCCCTTGTTGCTGATGGCGTGAGTGCGCTTGCCGCTCAAACGGCAGTTGACTTTGGATTAGTAATCCGCACTCCAATGATTGAAATCACAACAATTGGTGCAGGCGGTGGCTCAATAGCCTCTGTTGATCGTGGTGGCTTGTTACAAGTGGGGCCTGAAAGTGCTGGATCTGATCCCGGGCCTGTTTGTTATGGGCAAGGTAATGATCGTCCAACGGTGACAGATGCTAACGTTGTCCTAGGGAGGATAAATGGTGATAAACCGATCGGTGGTAAGTTGACTCGCTTAGACGTTGACGCGGCAAAAAGTGCAATAAAAATACATGTGGCTGAACCATTAAAGATCCAGGTCATGGAGGCTGCTGAAGCGATTATTAAAGTTGCTAATTCAAAAATGGCAGGCGCCATCCGTTTGGTTTCCGTGGAACGCGGACATGATCCTGAAAAATTTATTGCTATGCCCTTTGGCGGGGGTGGAGCACTGCATGCCGGTGCGCTTATAAAAGATGTTGGCTTATCAAAAGCTCTGGTACCCCGATATCCGGGCGTAACAAGTGCTTTAGGTTGTGTCATCGCTGATATGCGGTTTGATAGGGTTCACACAATTAATACCGGATTTGAGAATCTCGATATAAAAAAACTAGCATCTGAAATAAAAAAGACAGCAGAGGATGGCCAAAAACGTTTGGCTGAAGCTGAGGTGCTATTTGACCGTTTAGAGAGCGTAATCGAATTGGATATGCTTTATTTAGGACAAACCCACACTGTCGCTGTTAAACTTCCCATCGAACTAGAAGATATAAAACGTGACTTGAATTCAGACGTTATTCGGACAGCTTTTGAAGAAACCTATAAAAGGACTTATGGGCGGTTGCTGCATAATATTGGAATACGGGTTCTCAACCTTAAGGTAACGGTGATAGGCCGTCGACCAAAGTTTGATTTGTCAATTTTGGGTCCATCCGGTGATTATACAGTTGAAGAGGCTAAAACTAATTCCCGTGAAGTTTGGTTTGAGGGAGATTGGTGGCAAACAGACGTTTATAATCGTTTAAATCTTCCCATAGATCAGAGGGTGCCGGGTCCTGCTTTGCTCGAGCAACCTGATACAACAATATTTATCGATCCCGACCTAGAGGGTAGGGTTGATCAATTTGGCAATTTAATAATTTCGCGAAAGAAAGTATAATGAGTAAAACAATAGCGCTTGTTCTTATTGATATGCAGAACGATTTCATTCATCCGGAAGGTGCTTATGCTAGGGGCGGGGCAACGTCAGATTATATTAAAGTATTACCCAAAAAATTAAAACCTGTTGCAGATGCAGTTCGGATGGCTGGAGGTTGGATAGTTTCAACACATTTTACTTTGGTGCCAGGTAAGAATGGTCAACCTTTTATCGCCGATCATTTGCTAAAATTGCGCCCATTTCTTGCTGAGGGAGACTTTCTTCCTGGTAGCTTTGGTCATAGGCTTGTTAATGAACTATCTCCAACAGATTTGTTAGTAGAAAAAATAGCGTATTCAGCTTTTTATATGAGCCGTATGGATTGGGTGTTAAAAAAAGCTGGAATAAACCATTTGATATATGGAGGTATTGTTACAAATGGTGGTGTCGCGTCAACTGTTCGGGATGCTCATGTACATGGTTATCATAATACGGTATTATCGGACGGATGTGCAGCTTTTGATATGAAAGTCCATGATCTTTCTATTGAGGGTTTGAGAACAGTAGCTGAAATCAGGACTTGTGAGGAAATACTCAATTCATTGGAAGGCTAAAGGAATGGATAATATCGAGCATCAAAGTTTGGAAAGTTGGTTTCGTAATCAGTCCCAAAGTCGTTTGGGGCGAAGTTATATTAATGAAAGTTTTGTTGCAAAGAAAACAGCATTAGTTGTTGTCGATATGCAGAATTATTTTATGAAATCAGGTTTTTTGGCTGCTTGCCCAATGGCCATTGAAATCGTCCCTGTAATAAATAGGATGGCAAGTGATTTGCGGGAAAAAGGTGGGGTCGTTATTTGGATACAAACTACGGCTGCTCCTGAAGCGACTGAGAATTGGGGCGTTTATCGTGAACTATATACACCGGAAAATTGGGAGCGCAGAAATACTGAGTTAGCAGAGGATCACGAGGGTTATGAAATTTGGCCAGAATTAAATACAGAGCAAAGTGATTTATATGTTAAGAAATCTCGATTTAGCGCGTTTATTCCTGGTTCTTCTAATATTGCTAAGGAACTGAATTCCCATAACATTGATACTTTATTGATTTCTGGTGTTGCTACAAACGTTTGTTGTGAAGCTACTGCGCGAGATGCAATGATGCTTAATTATCGAACCATTATGGTTATGGATGGATTGGCGGCAATGACAATTGATTATCATGAGAATGCTCTTAAGGCGCTTTATGGTATGTTTGTAGACGTTCAGAGTTCTGATGAAATTTGTGAAAAGTTGTTATAAGAATTACGGGTAAAGTTTATCCGTATTACAGTTATTTTGCCACTAAACAAATTTTGTTTAGAATAATTTACAAGATAACGGCTATGCTATAGTGTCCTAGCCGTAAATTCTGTCGAGTGAACTTTAATCAGTGGAGTGAAATTATCATGAAAAAATTTAAAACTTCGATTGGCCTAGTTGCGTTAGCTTTGAGTGGTTTTCTTGCAGCTTTAGTTAATGTGCCGTTGACTGCACGCGCAGAAACTAAATTAACGCTCGTTTACCCCTTTCCAGATTTTCTGATATATACAAAAAACTGCAAAGCTTTAGCCACAGAAATAAACAAAAGAGGCAAAGGCGTCGTTCAAATTGAAATTCTTCCTTTTAACTCGATTAAAATGTTTCAGCAAGCTCCCGCAGTAAGTAAAGGGCGTGTAGACTTGAATTGCATACCCGCAGCGTTTTATGCGCGCGGTATCCCAGAGTTGGAAGCTGTTTCAACTGCGAGTTCTACAGCAGCTCAAGCACGTCAGGCTGGGGGCATGGATATACTCGACAAACTACAGCAGAAGCATATGAAGATTAAATATTTGGGATGGACGACTAACGGGAATAAGTTCCGTATTTATCTAAAAAATCCTCCAAAATTTGGGCCAAACGGACTACCCGATTTTACTGGAGTGAAAATGCGTGATAATCCGATTTATGGAGCTTTCTTAAAAGCACTTAAGGCATCTACACATAATCTTCCCGCCACTCAGGTTTATGCTGCCTTAGAAAAAGGCGTTGTTGATTCTGCCGCTTGGGCCACCTATGGCTTACGAGGACTAAAGTGGGATAAATTCTTGAGGCATGCTATTGTTCCAGATTTCTACCAAACCGATATTGGCTGGATTGTTAATTTAAAGAAGTGGAATGGGTTAAGTGCAAAAGCTAAGGATATTATCCAGTCGACCGTCAAAGAATACGAAGTAATTAATGCTGGAATTCTAAAAAAATTGCATAAAGAGGAAATAGCTGCGCTTAAAAAAGGCGGCATGAAGTTTCATTCGGTCCCAAGTGGCAAAAAATATGTCAAGTTAGCAGTCGACTCCGCATATGCGCGAATGATGGGTCGACTTAAGAAATCCGGTCGACCCTCGGGCCATGTTGCCAAACTTCGTGCAGCATTCCGGCAATAAGAATATACTAATTTAAACCTATTTAGAAAATTGTTGGTTTAGCAATTTTTTATGTTGAAAAATATTGACGTATTTTGGGGGAAGGTATTAGCGGTATTTATGGGTGTCGCGGCAGTCTATGTTGCACTCATTATGATCGCAATAGTTTATGCGAGCGCTTTCCGTTTTTTTGGTCTTGCTTATAACCAATATACCTTCCCATTTATTGAGTATGGATTTATTTTCATTCTTTTCTTGGGCTCGCCGTGGTTGGTCCGAAATCGCGGCCATGTATATATAGAAATTCTGACCGCTGCTCTTAGCGAGCGTCATAGAAGAAGCCTATCGAGATTTATCTGTTTTGTATCAGGATTGGTTTGCTTGTTGTGGGCTTGGTATACATGGCTGCTGTTTGTCGAACGATTTGAAGATACAATGGCTTTTGATGAACTGCGTGCTCAGTTTGATATTCCTCTTTGGGTAAGTACAATTCCATTTCCTATTGGTTTTTTTATGATGGCCGTTGAATTTTTTCGTTTTACAGTTCTTTCTGAACCTATGCATACCGGATTGGCCGGAGTGGCTAGCGACCGCATAGAGTTGGAAGACACTCAGCGCGATTTACGGGAATCCAATTAATGGAATGGTATTGGATACTTTCCTTATTGTTGGGCTCGATCCTAATTTTGATGTTTGTAGGTGTTCCGGTTGGCATTGCTTTCATAGCAGTTAACTCAATAGCAGCATTTTTTATTTACGGTCGATTCGAAGGTCTCGATGCAAATTTGTCTGCGAGTATTGGTCAACTGACTGATAATGCGTTTGGAAATATGACAATTTTTGCGATTGTTCCAATACCTATGTTTTTATTAATGGGTGAACTATTTTTTCACACAGGTTTAGCTAAACGTATGTTCAATGCTATCGAGAATTTGATGGGCCGTGCTCCAGCGCGTTTATCTTATGTCACAGTTGCCGGAGGTACTGCTTTTGCAACATTATCTGGATCATCTATGGGGTCAACAGCTCTCTTGGGTACCTTGATGGTTCCAGAGATGACTGAGCGTGGATATAAAAAAAGCATGTCTATAGGCCCGATTCTTGGAACAGGTGGTTTGGCAATGCTAATACCACCTTCTGCTCTAGCTGTATTGCTTGGAACTTTAGCTGAAATTGATATTGGTAAACTTCTGATTGCGGGAGTTGTTCCTGGATTAATACTCGCCTGTATGTATGCTGTTCTAATTTATTTACGAGCCACGCTGGACCCTTCAGTAGCGCCTGTTTACGAAATTAAATATATCCAATGGTCTAAACGAATAAAGACTTTTTTGACCGATGTGGTTCCTATGGTTTCCGTCATCTTTATGGTAATTTTGCTCATTATGTTTGGTGTAGCAACGCCTTCAGAATCTGCAGCATATGGGTCTCTTGGTGTAGTTATTCTTTCCCTGATATACCTCTTTATTATTCCTTTGCTACAGGGAGATAAAGCCAAAGTTAGGGTATTTTGGCCAACATTTCAGGTTGCCTTGTGGAAGTCCATGTGGGGCGCCGGGAGGGTTACTATTATTGCATTGATGATCTTATTCGGATCTAGTTTATTTTCAAATGTCCTTGCGGCCTCCGGATCAAGTGTAAAACTTATTCAGTGGGTTACGGGTTTTGAAGTGTCTGGGTTTGTAATGTTATTAATTATGTTTGGTATACTTTTACTCCTTGGCATGTTTATGGATCAATTGGCCATGATGTTGCTAACCGTGCCAATATTTTTTCCCATTATGGCTGGTTTTGATTTTGGCATGGGACCTGACCGCCAGGTTATATGGTTTGGGGTGATAATGTTGCTGGCTATGGAAATAAGCTTCACTACACCTCCGTTTGGACTTCTTTTATTTGTGATGCAGGGCGTGTGTCCACCAGGTACGCGTTTTAGCGAAATATGCATGGCGGCAATTCCATTTATGATGTGTGCAATATTTCTCGTTGCAATGATAGTGATATTTCCAAATATCGCAACTTGGCTTCCATTTATAACTAAGTGATAGGTAATTCTGTGTAGAATAGGGTTACGAGTCGCTCAGTCTCTGCTCCAGGATATGGCGTTGAATTTTACCAGAATGGGTTCGAGGCATGTTATCGCTTTTCATGAAATGAACTTCTTTTGGCAGTTTATAGTTGGCAATACGATTGCGGCATAGTTCGATTATATCGGAATTCTTTATATCATCAGTATTACAAGCAACGAAAGCTACGGGCACTTCCCCCCAACGTTCATCTGGTTTCCTTACTACGGCAACATCGACAACTCTTTCATCTGCCATAATATGTTTCTCAATTTCTGCCGGATAAATGTTTTCTCCACCGGATTTGATCATGTATTTCACTCGGTCAACAAATTCTAATAGACCTTCTGGAGTTCGTCGGAATACGTCCCCCATATGAAACCAGCCATTACGGAATGACTCCTCGTTGGCTTTCTCATTTGCCCAATACCCAGAAAACAAACTAGGCCCCCTAATTGCCAGCTCACCAGGTTTTCCGACCTCAACATCATTGTCGTCTGGATCAACCAAACGAATTTCGCAAAAATTATTCTGTTGCTTTGGAAGATTTTCTGGTGCGGTGCCAATCGCAATCAAATTAGCAGAAGCCGGAGGATTGCCTGTTTCAGTTGAGCCAAAGGTATTCCAATAAGGAGCGTCAAGAAGATTAGTAATTTCTTTGAGTAATGGTTTGGGAACCAGATCGGCCATAGCTCCAATTAAACCAATTGGCTTTGGTTTTGCTTTTGCAGATTTTAATTGGTTAATAAAATCCTCTATCATTCCCGGGACAACCGTCAGATAGTGTACTGAATAGGTCTCTATCGTTTTGATCATTTCTTTGGGATCGTAACCATCAATAATTACAACTTGGCCGCCATGTATTAGGGTTGCTATGCTAAAATCATTTGACCCCATGTGAAATAGAGGCGACCAGGCTATAAAGGTATCATTTTTTGGAGCACTGGTCTCTGCGGTAAAAATTAGAGCTCTAGTAATAAGAGCGCGGTGACTTATCAAAGCACCTTTTGGCAACCCGGTCGTGCCACTGGTAAAAATTATTACCAGTCCATCTTCGCCATCAACGTTGAAGTCAGGTTCTTTATTAGGCGAGTTACCAATTAGATTTTCATATTCAGTGTGAAATAATATGTTTTCCATCTTTTCACTGTTCGGCAATACTTCTTGGAATTCAATGGTAGCAAAAATTAATTTAGGTTGTGTTAGGTCGAGACAATGTCTTATCTCTTCTTTTGCAAGTCGCCAATTTATACCGACTAAAATAATACCTGTTTTTGCGCATGCTAACTCTAATTCAAGATATGCGGTGCTGTTCCGGGAAATTATGGCAATTCGGTCGCCATGTTCTAATCCCTTCTCGATGAGACCATTGGCTAATTGGTTGGCTCTGGCATTCAATTCGCCGTAGGTGGTTTTGTTATCATATTCGATGATAGCAGTAGCTTCTGGTATCAGCTTTGCTTTACTTTCAAAGAGCTTGCCGATATTGGTCTTACTTGCTTTCTGGACCGTTTGCGATGGTCGGTAAATGTTGTTAGAGCCGGTCATTTGGTATTCAGGTCTGTTCCGTCAGTGCCAATACCCTAACAGGGCTTCCCGAACCTTGGCGTATCTTTAGAGGAGGTGTTATAAGTACTGAGCCATGCGGTGGCAGTTTATCTAGATTAGTTAGCGCCGGGAGCCCAAAACGTCCTCTCCCATGCATCAGATGATGGCAAGGCATTGGTACAGTAAAGTGGGCGGCTTGCCCTGCATCTGTGCCAACCGCTTCGCATCCAAATCCAACAACATCGCGTTCATCAATCAGCCAAGGTATTAGATCCTGATGAGGTCCCGGTGTATGCGATCCTTCATCATCTAAATTCAGATATTCGACGGGGTCCTTTTTAAGCGACCAATCAGTCCTCATAATCAACCAAGAACGTGGCGGAATTGTACCATATTTTTCCTCCCAAATTTCGACATCTTTGACTGTTAAAAGATAGTCGGGATCTTCGTTTGCTTCTGCGCAGCAATCGATAACACAAGCATGTGCGATAAACATATCAGGTGGGATTGTATCAGTTGCGTTATTTGGTAAATCCTTACCCGAGATCCAATGTATTGGGGCGTCAAAATGTGTACCAGTATGTTCACCACAGGAGAAATTATTCCAATAAGAGGCTGGCCCTCTGGCGTCGTACCGAGAAATTTCTTCCATTCGAAAGGGCCAGGATTGGCCCAGTTCCGGCGGTAATACGATGGTAGGAACTTTTCGGTCAAGGGTCATGGTTAAATCTACAACACTTATGTTACCTCCCGTGATCCCGTTCAACAAGCTTGTTAGTAATCTTTGTTCACTTTGATTATTATTAGGCATATAAGTGTTCCATTCTAATTTAGTACAATTACAATTTTATCGTTCGTTCTATTTCTTTTGGATTTTCTGCCAGTCGTTCAATGATTTCTTCGGCTACCGCGCCAATTGGGATATCTTCTATTCCACGTTTTAATGACTCAACTATTTTTCTGGCAACTGTTGAAGGTACGAGTTTAGGTGGTGGCGCTAATTGGTACCATTCATCCTCTATTGGACCAATGAATGTATTAACTATACGAACTCCGCCATCTGCGAGTTCAGCTCGTAAACATTGCGAAAGGGATAACGCTGCTGCCTGTGATGCAGAGTAAGTACCCATTTGGGGGTTATTAACCCATGCATATGCCGATAAAATATTAAGCCATGCCGTAGCACCATGATGCCCATCTGCTCCTCGTGAGCGCATCACTGGCCCAAAATAGGCGGCTAATCGCATCAAGCCATGATAATGAATTTCCATTTCATCGTGGGAGGTATTAATATCAAAACGATCGAGTACGCCTCCCATACGTAAGTGATAACTGTTATTAATCATAATCTCAACTTTGTCACCGATCATGGAGGCAAGTTCTTCGACAGAATCGGAATCGGTAACGTCAAGGGGATAAATGGTTGTTTTATCCATTTTTCTTATGGCTTCAAGATGAACACTAGCGCGCCAAGGTTGAGAGTGCCCGACAAATATATCTCTGGCGCCAGCTTTCTCGAAGGCTTTTGCAAGCTCAAGGCCCATCTCTGTCTTTCCATCAACAATTAAAACCCTTCTGTCTTTTGGGTCAAAAGCCATTTCACGTAATTGCAAGTCATCTTCCTCCTGTGGTGTTGGTTTTTCTGGTCTCGCCGTAATAGCCGCATTTCCAGCGCGATCGATTGCTAGTGACATACGAACGCGTTGTCCTTGAACGCAGTCTTCGGCCAAGTGCACAATTATAGAAGGTCCGGCATCGGCGATTATAATGCCAAGACGCCATGGAAGTCGATCTCTGAAGAACACATCATTTGAGTGTTGCAATGTCGTCTCCGCAAGTAGTTTGCCTCCATTAGAAACATCTTGCCATTCTATCTGGTCACTTAAACATCCGCCACAGAATTGACGGGGCGGATATTGTGTTTTTTTACACTCTCGGCAGACTTGGAGCGCAAATCTTCCTGAGGCCGCCATTGCAGCTAGCCCCTGTGCTTCCCTAGAACGATCGCCTGGGGGTTTGCTTGGTTTGCGGGTGCGTTTAACCGGATCTTTTCGTTTTGGTGTTGGTAATAGTGTGGTCATATCACGCCTTCGCTAATATTGCCGCTGATGTACATAGCCCACGGTCATAATTGATCATGCCAAAACAAGATACGAGACCATGTTGAGCTTTTTCTACTTGATGTCCAATTGTCTGTTCAGTCAATTGTCTAATTGTTTCAACAACACCTAAATAACCTCCTCCAGCACCCGCCTGGCCGGCCGATAACTGTCCACCAGATGTATTAATAGGAAAATCCCCATTCGTTGTAAGGTCCTTATCATCTATGAATTTCGAAGCATCGCCCTTTTTGCAAAAGCCGAGGTCCTCGATTTGCATAAAACAAATAACGGGGTAATCATCATAAGCTTGCAAAAAGTCAATATCTTTGGGGCCTATTCCAGCTTGATCGTAAAATTCGTCGATGTCCAAAGCCCACCCACCTCTAAATTGGATAGGATCATCTGGGAATGCATTATGACGTTCGATTGTTGACAGTATAGTCGTATACGGTATGTCTAAGGATCTAGCTCTTTCTTCACTCATAACTAAAAAGGCTTCGGCTCCAGCGCAAGGCATTACACAGTCGAATAAACGAATAGGATCGGCAATCAATCTCGCGTTTAGATACTCTTCCATTGTCAGGGGTTTTTTCATCATCGCATGGGCAACCGGCAATGCGTTATCTCTTTGCGCAATACATAATTTTCCAAAATCTTCGCGGCTGTTTCCAAATTCGCGCATGTAGTAGTCTGTTAAAAACGCGAAGCTTGAATTTGGCCCACCTGATCCGTAGGGGTAAACGGCGTCGTTGGCAAATTGACTGAAGGTTGCGATGGTATTTCTGAATGTATCAACATGGTTTGTATCGGCGCCGACGCATGCTATTATTTCTGCGTCACCTGCTTGTACAGCACGAGCTGCACGTCGTAATGCCACTACGCCACTGGCCCCACCCATCGGTATATGATCTAACCAACGTGGTGAAACACCCGCGTGTTGCATAAGCCCTACTGCACTATCTGGAGCTAATGTAAAACTTGAAATGCAGAAACCATCAATATCATTTTTTTCAATTTTTGCAGAACGTATTAGTTCAGCTATACTCTTGCCACAAAACCATTGAGCACTTCTCAACGAGTAACGACTGTAGGGTATGGTTACGGGCGCACATACAGCAATCCCATCATAATCTTGTCGTTTTTCTATCAATTTATAGTCCTTTTGGATTCTTTAGAAATTCTTCTATAAGCTCTTCTGCTGGTTTTGCAAAGTCATTCGTTCGGCTTACTGTTAGACCGGTTAAACGTTTAAGTTTTACAGCCATTTCAGTCATTTTGATTAAAATTGGTATTCCGTTTATGACTGGAGCGCCATTGACGTTATGGTTAAAAGCGCCGCTAAACAAAAGCATTGGAATTCCGCCTCCTGGAATGAGAACATCCACACCGTCTTCCACGAGCGGTTGAGCCTGTTCTTTGAATAATGCCATAACATTTTCAAGGCCTCCGTCCTGGTCAAACGCTGCTAGTATTGAACCTGGTTCAAAGGTCATGGCGTGTACACCTGTTACACGTTCCCTGAGACCGTATTTGCCAATTTG
>CAZXGI010000005.1:0-72523 GCA_964639965.1 uncultured Rhodospirillaceae bacterium | reverse complement strand
GAGAAGGTGGTGCGGGCGGCCGGACTTGAACCGGCACTTACTTACGTAAACAAGATTTTCTTACCAACTACAGCTTTCACTGCCACTAAAAAGTGTTTGTGGCCTGGACTTTCTCTTGACCCTATCCCCTTGATTTAGGTCCTGTCCGTCAAGTCTCTACACCTTCCCATATGGGCTTGGCTCGGGATTGCCATTTAAAAGGTTTCCCCGAATTTGAACAGTTCTACTCCTATCGTTTCCAATAGGGCACTCAACTTATTTAAGTCTTGCGTGTCTACCAATTCCACCACGCCCGCTTGTTTTAGTACATAATATACAAAATCAAACATGTAAAACCGAGATTCTTATAGTAGCGAGAAAAAATTATTACTGGCTTTATTCCTTCAACTCTTGCTGACTTATGCTGAAATTTATACTTTTAACCTCATAATATCAGAACCGTAGTAAAAACATTCAAATAAAAAACTAAAATTTTTCAAATAATAATTATGGTCGTAAGTATAGTTAGCTAAAATATTAATATGAATTAGAGTTAATACGCCGTTGGTTCGTGTTCAACTCATTTGCAATTTTGGATGATTATAACAAGCATCTATATCAAGATAATTCGGTTGTAAAACCCAGTCCCGAAAAAGCGGATCGTTTTTAAAAACATCTTGATGAAATTTGAAGCCTTCCGCTCCGCTGGTTTTGATCAACTGACTGAGGTCTTCAGGAATTTTGGCATCTCCGACCAAATAACCTCTACCTATATTCGTGATTTCTGCGGTCGAAATTGTTTCAGCAACCAAATCAGCCAAATCTGCCGTAGCTAATGTCGGATGTGCATTAGCTAGCTTACGCATCAATACATAAGAAGTCACTAATCCCTCCCCAAAAATCCAGTGCCTAACTTCAGCGGTCCTGGAATTTCTAATCGCCGGCAAATGATGGGCTACAGCTGCTTCAGGATGATATAATGCTTTCAAACCAGTTTTAGCCACGATTCTACTTAAGCCAACATCCCCATCACCGGTGAAATGAAACAATTCTCTCGGCATACCTCCAGGATGAAAACCACCTGCTTCAATAAACACTTCGCGCCGGATAAGAAAATTACTTCCCCAAACAAAATCTGCAGGTATTTCTCTTACCTTTGCTCCAAAATCAAGCATTCCCCATAGCGCAGACCAAATACCTAGATCATTTTTGAGCAACATATTACTTTGCCAATTCGGCGGCCTCTCTTCAAATTCGGGAATAATCCGACCCGTTGCAATACCCACTTCTGGTGTTTCAAAACTCTCCAGGACACATTTTGCCCAATTTGGCATCAAACGCACATCATCATCAATAAAGGCAAGGATATCCGACCTAGCTTCCGGCAAAGCGCAATGCCAGCCAACCAATTGGCCAGGTCGATCATCGTATATATATCGAAAATTAGGGAAAACCTTGCCGTATACGTGGCAAACACTTGATGTTGCATCGCTAGAACCATTATCTGCAACAAGCACTTCTATCCGATCAAAGGAAATATTTAACTGTGTGATTGATTCCAAGGATTTAGCCAGTGATTGCGCCCGATTTCGTGTGGATATGATAATACTAAGATCCATAAACCTAAGATTCGTTGTTTAGAAATTCGGCGACTGCGCGCCGAACATTATTATCGAGAGGGTGACGCACGGGCGTTTCTTTGAAATCAAATATTAGAACATGCGGGAAACCTAAAAACTGATCTGTGTGGCTATAATTTGTACGGTTAAGTAATTGCAAATACGCTTTATATCGTAGAGAATATTTTGAATCTGTTATCACAAGTTTATTTGAACCTGTGTGAACTGGACCGTTAGCTGCAACAATTGCGATAGGTTCTAGGAGACCATCGTTATCTTCTCTAAAAAAATCAATAATACCCTCTGTGAGCGCTGGGCATACGGTATTAAAAAGATCATCGGCTAAAATAATACCGCCGTCAATTAAAGAGGCCGAAGCAAGATTTAGGTCATGACGCACTCCATCTCGTGAGTGATCCCCATCAATGCTAAACAAACGTATATTAGGACCGCCAAACTCTCTTAGCAAATCGCTGACAACCATATCCTGACTATTAGCCACAACCAAATTAAATAATTCAGCATCGATTTTATTCTCAGAAAAATTAAACAATAAATTCTCAGAGCTAAATCGATTATGGTCAGCTTCGGTTTTTATTCCTTGTATATCTGGTTGAGTATTAAAAAGATCGATAGCAAAAACATTTTCCCCATTTCGTAAGCTATGACAAAGTAGGATCAAAAGCTTACCGTGAAAGACACCAATTTCAGCAATGTTACCCAAAATTTTTAATTCATCTTGAATATCAAAAATGGAACAAATTATCGAGGCTGAACCAGATTGCAGATAACCATCTACACTTCGGGATCCTTCTCTTAAATAATTTTCAAGTTTCTGAGGGTCAAATAACTTTTGCATGGCTGCACTAAATTTTAACTTATTGCTCTACAAAGGTCGACAGAATTCAAATTTGTGTATGATTAATCTGTTAACGGATTAATCATGGTTTCAATAATCTTTTCCTGTACTAGCATCAGCTGGAGTGATCATATCTTCATCTATTGGCTCTCCATCAAGATCTCTTATCATCTGCCGCACCTTCTCTGCCACGGCTTCAAGCTCTGCTATATCAGTTCCTCTCGAAATTAACGTACAACCAAAATGACCGTCACGGAAAAAAGGGTAGCTACCAATCTCAATACTTGGGTGTTGATCTTGAATTGCACTTAACGACGCCGCAACTGCACCTTCCGGAAGATACGAAGCCACAGCGATAGAATTCATCTTTTTTCCACCCACCAAACCTTGAGCCAATTCGTCAAACATGGCTCTCATAATCGATGGAACTCCGGCCATTACGTAAACATTTTCCATTTGAAACCCAGGTGCCTTGCTTACAGGATTCTCTATAAGCGTAGACCCTAACGGGACATCAGCCATTTTCAATCTGGCCTCATTAAGACGTTCTGGGGGAATATAACTTTCTAATAGTTCCTTTGCCCTTGGGTGCCTATGAATTTCAACACCAAACGCTTTGGCAACACAAAGGGAAGTAATATCATCGTGGGTCGGTCCAATCCCTCCAGTCGTAAATACATAAGTGTACTTTCCCCTGACTTCATTTACGGCTTCAATAATAACATCTTCAACATCTGGGATAACTCGAGCCTCTGCCATTCTTATCCCCATGTCTGTCAATCGTTCAGCAAGCCAGCCTAAATTAGCATCCTTAGTTCGGCCAGATAGCACTTCATTTCCAATTATGAGACAGCATGCTGTCACTATGTTATTTTCTGACATAATGTAATTCTGCGAGTTAAAAATAAAAAATGGCTGAAATAATAGAGAAAAGCAAGGCTAGATCGTTTTTAACAAAATACGCAAATCGTTAATTGAATCACAGACATAATCAGGTTCAGCGTTTTCTCTTTCTATTTCATCACCAAAGCCATAGCCGACCCAAACAGATTTTATACCAACAAATTTAGCGGCTTCTATATCCTGCTTCCGGTCGCCAATCATAAGGGTTTCATCTAGATTAAGTCTAAGTTCTGCAAGTATATGACATAATAATTCTTCTTTATTCGACCATTTACCATTTAGTTCCGAACCATATGCCCCTTCAAAAAAATGCTTAATATCAAAATATTCAAGTATTCTATCAATATAAACAGAAGGTTTGGTAGAAGCTATGAACAAGCGTTTATTCACGGTAGATTGTTCATTAAGTAACTCAACAACACCATCGTAAATTTGGTTCTCAAAAATACCAACATCGCTAAAACGCTCGCGAAATATCCGAATTGCTTCATTTGGACTTAAATCACTGCCTTTCAAAAGAATCTCAAATGAATCTTTCAATGGTGGTCCTATCATCCATATTAGACCACTCGCCTCTGGAACTTTCTGCCCCAACTTTTTTAAAGCATATTGCACACTCCGGATAATTCCTAACCTGGGATCAGTAAGTGTACCATCTAAATCAATCAACAAATTCAATTTCATCTATAGAAATTCTTTTAACATTGCTACTAAGGGTAAATCTGCCGGTGGCATTTTATAAGTTTCAAATTTCTCAAGTCTTACCCATTTTAGGTTTTGGCTTTCTAGAGAGGTCGGAATACCTCTCCAAACCCTGCAGATATAAAGCAGCATTAAAAGATTAAAGTCATCATAGGCATGCGTAACAAAAGAAAATGGCGCAAGGCAATTTTCGGTGATATCAATTCCCAGTTCTTCTTTGAGTTCTCTAATCAAGGCTAATTCAGAAGTCTCTCCCTCTTCAACTTTGCCACCCGGGAATTCCCATAGACCTCCCATTGGCTTTCCCTCAGGGCGCTGAGCTAAAAGAATTCGATCATCAATATCAATGAGGGCGACTGCTACAACAGGCACCACTGGAGTATTTAATCGACCCTTTCGCCCTTTTGCGTCGAGGCATTTAGGATCAGGTCCGGTAATCGGCATTGATTGAAATATATTTATGGGTGAGATCACAAGTCCATACTGAAGCTACGCCAGCGCCAATGCCAACATCTACATCAATATCAATTTCTTCACTTCGCATATGCGCTGCAACCGGAGCTTCATCATAATTCTCAACAACTTGGCCTAATGATGCGACTTCAATACCACCAACAGAAATACAAAGTTTATCCCTATCAGCGCGTTCGCCAGATTTTCCAACCGCCATCACTATTCTTCCCCAATTTGCATCCTCACCTGCAATTGCAGTTTTAACCAAAGGGGAGTTCGCAATAGAAAGACCAATCTTACGCGCGGAATCATCGTTAAAGGCACCAGAAACCTTGATTTTTATAAATTTCGTGGCGCCCTCACCATCTCTCACGATCTGTTGTGCGAGATCAATCATGATTAATTCCAATGCTTCAACAAAAGCCTCTAAATTCTTGTCTTCAACGCTCGAAATCTCCTCATGGATAGTTTGACCTGTTGCAAATAACAAAACAGTATCGTTGGTAGATGTATCTGAATCCACGGTAATGGAGTTGAAACTTCGGTCAACGGATTTGGATAACAATTGTTGCAGTATATCATTCGGAATTTTAGCATCTGTAAATACAAAAGCTAGCATCGTTGCCATATCTGGGGCTATCATGCCGGAACCCTTTGCTATCCCGCCAATTATTACTTCCGTCTCCCCAATTTTAACTTTCTTGCAAGAACCTTTCGGAAAGGTATCGGTCGTGCCAATGGCTTGAGCAGCTGTTTTCCAGTCCGAACCAGAACTATTGTATAAACTCTCCAGTGCATCCGTGATTTTATGGTCAGGTAATGCTTCTCCTATTACACCAGTCGAGGCAACGAAAACGTCATCTTGCAAACAACCAATAATTTGTGACGTCCGCGAAGCGATCCGCTCAACAGCAGCAACACCGGAGCTTCCAGTAAATGCATTGGCGTTACCAGAATTAGCTACAAGAGCACGGACGTTGCCACTTCTAAGGCATTTCCTGCACCAATCTATAGGCGCTGCAGCCGTCTTTGATTTTGTAAAAACCCCAGCTACCTGAGTTTCCTCGGATAGGACAACTAATAATAAATCCGTCTTCCGTGAATACCTCACTCCACAGGCTCCCGTCGAGATTTGAATTCCTGGAATAGCAGGAATATCCGGGAAACTTTTCGGCGCTAAAGGGGATTTACTAACCATTTTACTTCTCGACAAAATATACTGAACTGGGCACCTCTTTTAAACTTATATCGAGATAACCGCTATAATTATTTTCCATCTGGACCAAATACTTTAATTTTAGCTGACTTTCGAAGTTTTGAAATCACTGAGTTCAAATGTTCATTTATTATTTTTTCACGTAACAGCGTTTTCATTTGCTCAAAAGACTTTTGCTTCAGAGATCTTTTGTCCTCAACTTTGATAATATGCCAGCCGAATTCGGTCTTAACGGGTTCGGAAGTGAATTGTCCTATCGAAGTAGAAAATGCAACATCAGAAAATGAAGAAACCATTTGTTCTCGAGTAAAATAACCTAAATCACCGCCTAGCTTAGCAGATGGACCGGTCGAAATCTTTCTTGCTAGCTTGTCAAAATCCTTCCCACTCTTTAATTCCCGTATTACTTCTATAGCTTGCTCTCGGGTTTGAAGGAGAATATGTCTCGCTCGAATTTCCTCAGTAGAAGAGCTAGACTTGAGATAAATTAAATAACGTTCTTTTAGCCGTTCTTCTATTAACAATCCAGTAATTTGATTATCGAGATAGGCCTGATGAAGAACTCGACCCTCAAAGCGTCTTACCTTGTTAACTATTTCAGTTCTTTTATCAAACCCCTCCTTTCGTGCAGCAGATATCAAAAGATGCGTATCAATCAAGTTCTTGCGCAAATGTTCATAAATTGCAGCATCTGAGTACTGCTGCGCTTCTCTTGGTAGCCGTTTACGTGCATGCTCAATATCTGATTTGTAAAACTTAAAGTTATTGACTGACGCAATAACCGGATTAGGGTTTAAATCACCTGCTTGAACCTCTTGGAGGGCAACTACGGATAAAAAGATTATAAAGAGAAAGCCGAATTTTATTTCTTGAACTCTAAAAACAATTTTTACCAGTGTCGAGCCAAATTTGTTCATCTATAACCTCTTAATGTTTGGACAGATTTTTCACCTCAGTATTACTATATTATTAAAAGGCATCATACTATCCATAAAACATTCAAATTCCATGATGTATTAAAATGGCACAAGTTTTTTTTTACATTTACAATCGTTGACAGATGGAGAACAGAGTTCTATCCCTGTGCTCCGGTTTCGAAAGAAATATAAATTAGGTTGGCAGTTTGGTTGAATTTTTCAAGCTCGGGTCTAATTAGAAGTTAAATTTAAATAGGAAAACGAATGTTTGATGCTATTGCCCGGCGACTTTTCGGATCAGCGAATGACCGTTTCGTTCGCGGACTAGGTGCTATTGTAGAGCAAGTCAATTCGCTTGAATCATCAGTAAATGATCTGAGTGACGGAGAATTACGAGGCTGCACAAACAACCTAAGAAAACGCCTTGAAAAGGGTGAAACACTTGACGATATATTACCATATGCTTTTGCAACGGTGCGAGAAGCTGCAAAACGTTCTTTAGGAGAGCGTCCTTACGATGTCCAAATCATAGGAGCCATCATACTTCATCGGGGTATGATAGCTGAAATGAAAACGGGCGAGGGAAAAACATTAACCTCAACAATGGCTGTTTATCTGAATGCTATTGAAGGAAAGGGCGTACACATCGTAACAGTCAATGATTACCTGGCCCCCCGGGATGCTGAATGGATGGGTAAAATATACGATATGCTCGGGCTTAGCGTAGGATGTATTATTCCAAATATGACAGAAGATGAACGTGCTGAAGCCTATAGGTGTGACATAACCTATGGTACTAATAGTGAGTTTGGATTTGACTATCTAAGAGACAATATGAAATTTGCACTAGAAGAAATGGTTCAACGACCCTTCAACTTTGCAATTGTAGATGAAGTTGACTCTATTTTGATAGATGAAGCTCGAACTCCTCTGATAATTTCTGGGGCGTCTGAAGATTCATCTGAACTTTATAACCTTGTTGACAAAATTATTCCAAGTTTAGTGCCTGAAGATTATGAAAAAGATGAAAAAGTTAAAGCGGTTACATTGACCGATACTGGAAATGAACATATTGAAGAATTGCTAAGAGAGGCCGGTCTCCTATCCGAGGGAGGCCTTTATGAATATACCAATATTGCTTTAGTTCATCATGTTAATCAGGCTCTTAAAGCACACAAATTATTTGAGATTGATACTGATTATATTATACATGATGGACAAGTAGTGATTGTCGATGAATTTACTGGCAGGATGATGGAAGGTCGGCGTTTTTCAGAAGGCTTGCACCAAGCTCTTGAAGCCAAAGAGGGGGTGGAAGTTGAAAATGAAAATCAGACCTTAGCATCAATCACCTACCAAAACTATTTCCGGATGTACCCTAAGCTTGCTGGTATGACGGGCACAGCCATGACAGAAGCGGGTGAGTTTGCTGAAATTTATAAACTCGAAGCATCTGAAGTTCCCACAAATGAACCCTGCATAAGGATAGACAGCGATGATGAAGTCTACCGGACCTCAGCTGAAAAACATCAGGGAATTTTGGAAATGATTAAAGAATGCCAGAACCGGGATCAGCCCGTTCTCGTGGGCACAGTCAGCATAGAGAAGTCTGAAGAAATTTCAGCTCTGCTTAAGAAAGAAAAAATTGAACATAAGGTCCTTAACGCACGTTTTCACGAGCAAGAAGCCCTTATCATCGCTCAAGCCGGTGCTCCTCGCGCAGTCACCATTGCAACAAATATGGCAGGTCGGGGTACAGATATCCAACTCGGCGGTAATATTGATATGCTAATCAAACAACAACAAGAAAAAGAAGCCAATAAAGATAAACAACTTGAAATGGAGAAATTACTACGAGCAAAGGTTGCTGCAGACAAAGAAATAGTAAAAGCGGCCGGAGGATTATACATAATAGGAACGGAGCGTCATGAAAGTCGCAGAATAGACAATCAATTACGTGGTCGATCAGGCCGTCAAGGTGATCCAGGCGGTTCAAAATTCTATCTTTCGCTTGAGGATGATTTGATGCGAATATTCGGTTCTGAGCGAATGGATGGCATGCTAAAAAAGTTGGGTCTAGAGGAAGGCGAAGCGATTGTCCATCCGTGGATAAATAAAGCTTTGGAAAAAGCACAACAAAAAGTCGAAGCAAGAAATTTTGATATAAGAAAAAATTTACTTAAATTTGACGATGTAATGAATGACCAACGTAAAGTCATCTACGAACAACGCAAAGAATTGATGGATAGTGAGGATGTGTCAGCCACAATAACAGATATGCGGCATAATGTTATTCAAAGTCTTGTGGCCAACTGTATTCCAGAGAAAGCGTACCAAGAACAATGGGATACAGCAGGGCTACACGAAGAAGGTATGCGGATTTTTGGACTTGATCTTCCAGTAGATGAATGGGCCAAAGAAGAAGGCGTCGCAGATGAACAAATTCTTGAGCGTATAATAGAGGCTACAAATAAGAAAATGGCCGAAAAAGCTGCAAATTGGGGCCTCGATGTAATGCGAGAAGTTGAGAAAAACCTACTCCTGCAAGTTTTGGATCAAGTTTGGAAAGAACACCTATTAGCACTTGATCATCTACGTCAGGGAATTGGTCTTCGAGCTTACGGACAGAAAGATCCACTCAATGAATATAAGGGTGAAGCTTTTGATATGTTTAACGGAATGCTGAGAGAGTTGGATGAACGTATTACAACTATACTAGCTCAAATGGAAATACAGCTAACTGACCCGAGTGAAATTGGTCAGACGACGGGTTCGGAAACTTTTGAAATTAGCCAAGACCCAAATTATGCCGGCCATTTTGGAGAAAGTGAATACGAAAACATGAATGAAAATGAGATCGCTTCATCACCAATACTTCTTCGAGAAAGTGCCGATATCATTGACCCCGAAGACCCATCAACATGGGGTAAAGTCGGCCGCAACAGTGCCTGCCCCTGTGAATCTGGCAAAAAATTTAAACATTGCCACGGAGCGTTATAAAATGACAGTGCTTCAGAAAGTTTCTAATGTTTATGCTGGTATGCCCACTTCGGATGGTGCTGGAGTAAAACTTACACGCATGGTTGGTACACCAGAACTAGATATGATAGACCCTTTCCTAATGTTGGATCGTATGGATAACGATAATCCAGATTCCTACATGGCAGGCTTTCCCAATCACCCACATCGAGGGTTTGAAACAGTAACAATTATGCAAGAAGGACAAATGCGGCACGAAGACTCTGTTGGGAACTCCGGGTTATTAACACCCGGAGACGTACAATGGATGACCGCAGGTCGCGGAATTATTCACTCCGAAATTCCAGAAATGCTAGAAGGTCGTATGAGTGGCTTCCAACTCTGGATAAACCTTCCAGCCAAGCACAAAATGGTTGCACCAAAGTACCAAGACATACCTGCTGCCAAAATACCTTCAGTGAGCGCAAAAGGTTCGACTGTTCGTGTGATCCGCGGACAATATGAAAAAATAATAGGTCCTGCAGAGAGCCTAATGCCAGTCCGGATCCTTGACGTCACTCTCGAAGCTCAGGCTAATTGGACTATCACTCCAGACAAACATAATAAGCATTTTCTATGTGTCTATGAAGGCTCTATTGTTATAAAAAACTCAGAAGAAAAAATACAAGAAATATCCTCACCGTCTGTTATCACATTCAAGGGGGAGGGTGATATTCATGTCACCGCGTCAGATCTTGGCTCTAATATACTTTATTGTGAGGGAGCTCCTTTAAATGAGCCAGTAGCCCGGTATGGACCGTTCGTAATGAATACTCATTCGGAAATAAAACAAGCCGTCGAAGATTACAATAATGGAACATTAGCAACATAAATTTTTTTAGCATTGCCGTAAATTTCTCTATACTTAAACAATTATCATAAAATAACCACTGTTCTAGTAACAATTCCAAATCCCAAAACCAAATGGTTTAAATCCAGCAAACAGCAATATCTGCGCATGGCATTAAATTTCACTGTTTAGAATTTATTTATTTAATTTGACTCGATGGACAACTCGGCAACATAATTGCCTTGGCTAATATAAACACAAATATGTCATAATAGCCAATTATAATCAGGGAGCTGGATAAATGGATAAATCTTTTAGTAGAGCCGATAAAGAGGCTTTTGCTTTGTTGCCCGAAACAATTGGCGACGTTGATTCTACTACACCTATGACAGGTGATGAATATATTGAAAGCTTACGTGACGGACGTGAGGTCTTTATATATGGGGAAAAAATTGACGACGTTACAACTCACCCAGCTTTTCGTAACACGCTAAGAATGACTGCTAGGCTTTACGATGCCATGCACGATCCAAAACATAAAGACAAAATCTTGATTGAAACTGATACAGGTAGTAGAGGTAAGACCCATGCCTTCTTCAAAGCCCCTAAGAATGTTGAGGAGTCGGTGGCAGGACGAGATGCTATAGCAGAATGGGCACGGATAACTTACGGCTGGATTGGCCGTGCGCCTGACTATAAAGCTGCTTTCTTAGCAACACTTGGTGCCAATGCCGATTTTTATGATCCCTACCAAGAAAATGCCAAGCGCTGGTACAAATTTAGCCAAGAACGTGTGCCGTTCATTAACCATGCCATCATACACCCTCCGCTTGATCGTGATCGTCCCCCAAACGAAGTTACAGACGTTTGCTGTCATGTTGAGAAGGAAACTGATGCAGGTATAATTGTTTCTGGCGCCAAAGTAGTCGCTACTGGTTCTGTACTTACAAATTACACCTTCGTTGCTCACCATGGATTGATACCTTTAGAGGATAAAAGTTTTGCATGCGTATTTATGGTCCCAACAAATGCGCCCGGTATCAAATTTATTTGCCGAACGTCTTATGAAATGACATCAACAGTAATGGGTAGCCCTTTTGATTATCCGCTTTCAAGTAGGCTAGACGAAAATGATGCTATATTTATTATGGATAAAGTTTTAGTTCCATGGGAGAATGTTTTTGTCTACGGAGATATTGAAAAGGCAAATAATTTTTTCCCACAAACGGGATTTCTGCCACGTTTTGTTGTGCATGGGTGCACACGACTAGCGGTTAAACTTGATTTTATTTCTGGGCTACTGTTAAAAGCCGTTGAAGCTGGGGGGACAAAAGATTACCGAGGCGTACAAGCCAATGTTGGAGAGGTAATAGCATGGAGAAATCTATTCTGGGGCCTTTCGGACGGTATGGTTAGGGATCCAAAACCTTGGATTGGTGATCACTTGCTTCCGAATATGGACCCGGGGAATGCCTACCAAATTCTAGCAACCATGGCCTATACCAAGGTAAAATATATCATCGAGCAGACTGTAGCATCTGGACTTATTTATCTAAATTCGCACGCAAGTGATTTTAAAAATCCTGAAATTCGACCTTATATAGATCGCTACTTGCGTGGCTCTAACGGTTACAGTGCCGAAGAAAGAGTTAAATTACTTAAGCTTTTGTGGGACTGTGTGGCCACCGAGTTTGGTGGTAGGCATGAACTTTACGAAATTAATTACGGTGGATCGACCGAGGAAATTAGACGATATTGCCTTTTTGGAGCTGAAGCTTCCGGAAATGCCGATAAATTCCGAGGATTTGCCGAGGACTGTCTTGCCGAATATGATCTTGACGGCTGGACCGTACCAGATTTAACCGATCCTGGGGAGTTGAGTTACCATGTCATGGGAAAACGATGAGGCGTACATCTGTTGACGGAAAAATCAAATCCCGCTAGATTCAATGAGCCATCAGGTTTATATGCCAATTACACATCAATCAAATAAAGAAAATTAATACAAAATAGTTTAATTTAGGGAGCATAAAATGACCAAAAAAGAACCAAATTCCAATAACATAACACGAAGGCGTTTCGTTCAAACGTCGAGTATTGCAACCGGCGCGGCAATTGTAGCACCAGCGGTTTTAACGTCCGGCCTAGCTTATGCGGCCGGACGGCCTATCAAGCTTGGTTATGTTAGCCCAAAATCGGGCCCACTTGCCTCTTTTGCAGAGGCCGATGATTTTGTCGTTGCAGACTTAAATAAAACACTCAGAAACGGTGTAAAGATAGGCAATACGCTTCATCCAATCGAAATAATTGTCAAAGATACGCAGTCTAATCCAAATCGATGTGCCGATGTTTCAGCTCAACTTATTTTGAAGAACAAGGTTGATATTTTGATGGGAGCAGGAACACCTGATACTACTAATCCCGCAGCCGATCAGGCGGAAGCAAACGAAACGCCGTGCATAACCTCCGATGCTCCATGGCAACCCTATTTCTTTGGTCGCGGGGGAAACCCGGCAAAAGGTTTTGATTGGACTTACCATTTTTTCTGGGGACTAGAAGATGTGATCAGCGTGTTTTTTAATCTATGGAAGTCAGTCCCTACGAATAAGGTATTGGGGGCATTATGGCCCAATGATTCGGATGGGAATGCTTGGTCTGATCCCAAATTTGGTTTTCCACCTGCAGTCAAAGCCAATGGATTTAAGTTGGTTGATCCTGGCCGATACCAGGCTCCATCAGATGATTTTTCAGCACAGATTGCAGCCTTTAAGAAGGCTAATGTTGAAATTATAAGCGGTGTAATGATTCCACCAGATTTTACAACTTTTTGGACGCAGGCAGCACAGCAAGGATTCCGACCAAAAATTGTTACTGTTGGCAAAGCTTTATTATTTCCAGCTTCAATTGAAGCACTTGGAGATCGTGGCATTGGTCTTTCCTCAGAAATCTGGTGGACACCATCACATCCCTTCAAATCGAGTTTGACTGGCAAATCTGCATCTCAATTTAGTAAAGAATATGAAGCTGCAACCGGTAAACAATGGACACAGCCTCTAGGTTTTCGGCATGCATTATTTGAAGTTGCTGTCGACGTTTTAAAAAGAACAAAAGACGTAAATAACCCAGCCTCTATTCGTGATGCAATTGCAGCCACAAATTACAATTCAATAGTTGGTAATATTAATTGGGGTGGCAAGCCCGTTAAAAATGTGGCTAAAACTCCCCTAGTTGGTGGCCAATGGGTGAAAGGTAAAAAATTCAAATACGATCTTGTCGTTGTTAATAATAAAACGGCACCAAAAATCCCAGTAGGGGGCAAGATGGGCCTATTGGGTTAGTTTCAATTTCCATTTTTAGTTAAAGAGGCGTGAGACTATATCTCACGCCTCTTCGTCCTGAAACAGGGGCTGTGTTCAGATGTCCAAATTATTAACACTCGCAAATCTTTCTAAAAGCTTTGGATCACTGAAAGTCATCAACAACTTTGATATGCACCTCAAAGAAGGCGAAACACTCGGGATCATCGGTCCAAATGGCGCAGGAAAGAGTACTTTATTCAATTTAATTACGGGTAGTTTAAATTCAGACAGTGGATCAATCATCTTCAGAGGGAAAGATTTAACGGTTATGTCAGCCCACGTTCGATGCCGAGAAGGTATCGGACGCTCGTACCAAATTCCTCATCCATTTGTTGGCATGACCGTATTTGAAAACTTGTTAGTTGGTGCAACATTTGGTGGCTGCGAAAAAGAAGCCGAAAGTTACGACAATTGCACTCAATTACTCAAACGTACTGGTTTAATCGATAAGGCGAATGTTCTTGCTGGATCTTTAACACTACTTGAACGCAAACGGTTGGAAATGGCGCGAGCCTTAGCCACCAAACCTAAGCTACTACTGTTAGATGAAATAGCTGGAGGTCTAACGGAGTATGAAGTTAAGGAACTGGTTGAATCGATAAATGAGATCCATTCGCTGGGAACGTCCATTATTTGGATTGAACATATAGTTCATGCCTTAATGTCTGTCGTCGACCGTCTCGTCGTCATAAATTTTGGCGAAAAATTGGATGACGGCGACCCTGAAACCGTGCTGAACAGCCCCAAAGTACAAAAGATCTATATGGGAATTAGTTTAGAATGACTGTATTACAAATTGAGAATATGCGTGCGTTCTATGGAGACTTCCAAGCTTTGTTTGGGGTCAGTCTCATTGTTGAAAGAAAAGAAACTGTCGCGATAATTGGTGCTAATGGGGCTGGAAAATCAACCTTTCTACGCTCAATTACAGGTCTGGTAATAAATGATGCCGATAAGTTTCTTTATAATGGTGAGACATTAAAAGGTAAGCCAGCCTGTGACATTGTAGGGCTTGGTATTGCTATGGTTCCGGAAGGAAGAAAATTATTTCCCAGCTTGAGTGTGGAGGAAAATTTGATTGTTGGTTCTTATAATCAACGACCAGGCAATTGGACACTAGACCGCGTCTATCAACTTTTCCCAAAGCTTGAAGAACGCAAAGACATCCCTGGAACCGCATTGAGTGGTGGAGAGCAACAAATGGTTGCTATCGGTCGGGCCCTAATGTCCAACCCCGAAATGTTATTGTGCGACGAATTATCGCTTGGGCTAGCCCCTATCATTATTAGAGATATTTATGATGTTATCACTACAATTAAAGCTGAAGGGATTTCATTATTGGTTGTTGAACAAGACATAAGTCAGGCATTGGCAATTGCCGACCGAGTTTTCTGTCTTCAAGAAGGTCGCATTAGTCTGAGCGGCAAACCAGGTGAACTAACTAAAGATCAAATAGCTGCCGCATATTTTGGAAGATAGGTAATTAATGATTGAGTGGGCAAATACGATAATTCAAGGGATTCTGACCGGCGGTCTCTATGCTATGTTTGCTACTGGCCTAGCAATCATCTTTGGTGTTATGCGATTAGTAAATATTACGCACGGTGATTTAATTGTACTCGCGGCCTTCATTGGCATGGTTATTATCGACGCGACCGGCCTCAACCCATTTCTCAGCTTGATTGTAGTTTTACCCGTCATGTTTCTAATTGGCTACTTGCTCCAACGTGGTATCCTAAACTTTACACTTGGCAATGACTTGTTACCCCCGCTGTTAGTTACATTTGGTCTTTCCATTGTTATACAAAACGTCTTACTTGAAATATTTTCCGCTGATTCACAACGTCTAAAAGTCGGAACTCTCGAGACTGCTAGTATAAAACTGGTAGAAGGAATATCCATTGGAGTATTCCCCATCATTATATTTATAACGGCCCTAGTAATGATTATTCTACTACAACAAATCTTTAATCGTACGCGATTAGGCCGAGCATTTAGAGCTACTTCTGACGATACAACGACGGCACAATTAATGGGTATAAATCACAAACATATTTTTGGTCTCGCTATGGCCGTCGCTTTGGTTCTTGTCGGTATAGCGGGTATGTTAATGGCAATACGTTCAAACTTTGATCCGTCCATCGGTCCGGCACGCCTCCTATATGCATTCGAGGCAGTGATTATGGGTGGGCTAGGATCTCTCTGGGGTACATTGATCGGCGGTATTATATTGGGTATTGCTCAAAATATAGGAGCAAAGATAGACCCTGGATGGCAAATTCTCGCCGGACATGTTGCTTTCTTAATTGTGTTAGTTTTCAGGCCAAATGGTTTATTTCCAAGGACCCGCGATGACTGATCGAACAGAAGATAAACAACAATCCTCCTACAAAGTTGCCCGCTCTACACTGGTTAGCAGGGGGGGCGTTGTCGTTGGTATAATCTTGTTATTAGTGTTTCTTTCTTTTCCTGTGTGGGGAGATAGGGCAACTATTAGATTATTTGTTGAAATTTTTTATATACTCGCATTAGCGCAAATGTGGAATTTGCTAGCTGGCTATGGTGGACTAGTATCCGTTGGGCAGCAAGCTTATGTAGGCCTAGGTGGTTATATGCTATTTATATTAACAATGAATTTTGGTATTGGCGCTATCTGGGCAGTTCCTATTTCAGGTCTAATATGCGCAATTATTTCGCTACCCATAGCCTTTCTTGTTTTTAGACTTCGAGGGCATTATTTTGCTATCGGCACATGGGTTGTGGCCGAGGTATTTTTGTTAGGATTTGCCCAAATTTCATCACTTGGCGGAGGCTCGGGTAAAAGTCTGCCCATATCAATCGTAAAATCAATTTCAAACACCCGCGCGGGACGAGATTCTGCTATCTATTGGACAGCATTATTTGTGGTAGTTGCTACTATCGCTATAGTCTACCTGCTGCTGCGCTCTCGTCATGGACTAGCATTAACAGCAATCAGAGATAGCGAAGAGGCCTCAAATAGCCTTGGTGTTGATAATTTTCGAGCAAAATTACTGGTATACATATTTGCGGCCTTCGGCACTGCTGCGATTGGTGCCTTAATATTTTTGACAAAACTTCGTATCAGTCCCAGCGCAGCGTTTGATATCAATTGGACAACAACAGTTATTTTCATCGTTGTAATTGGGGGAATTGGTACAATCGAAGGACCCATTTTGGGGACGATCATTTACTTTTTACTGCGTGAACCGTTATCAGATTACGGAACGTGGTATTTGATATTATTGGGTGCAACCGCCGTAGTGATTATGTTGAAGGCCCCACAGGGTATATGGGGAATAATAACCCAGCGATTTGATCTTCACTTCTTTCCCGTTCAAAGAAGGTTGGATTTAAAACCTGATGAATAAAAAAATATGCGTATAAAAAATTATATATATGAAACATATAATTTAACCTAAATCTCTGAGAGAGGATGATTTTGTAACACTAGATCCCTCATACGCTCTTCCTGTATATGGGTATAAATTTGAGTCGTTGAAATATCTGCGTGCCCTAATAGTTGTTGTAATGCCCTAAGATCCGCCCCATTAGCCAACATATGACTAGCGAAAGAATGGCGCAAAACGTGAGGAGAAACTCGTTTCGATTCAATCCCTGCAACACCAGCTAATTGTTTGAGTAAAATTCCAAAACCAGCACGAGTTATATGACCCTTTTTAGCTCTGGATGGAAATAAATAAATTGACGGCGTTCCTTTAATCAAAAAACCTTTACGCAGATCCAAATAGTCAGCTATTGAATTTATTGCGGGAGCAGTAAGTGGCACCATCCGTTCTTTTTTCCCTTTTCCTTTAACTAGAAGAATTTTGCGATCGCTTGATATGGCCGCAAGGGGCAAACTAACCAACTCAGAAACCCGTATTCCTGTTGCGTATAAAATTTCCATTAGAGCCATCATTCTCACACCATACGCTCCAGATTGCCCTCTAGCAGTGTCTAGTAGTAATTCAACTTCACTCTCACTTAGATATTTGGGCAACGGGCGACCAGTTCTTGGACCCTCAATCCCGGCTGAAGGATCGTCCAATCTTTGACGCTCCATGTATAAAAACTGAAAGAATTGCTTGAGTACGGAAAGTTTACGCGCGTGAGTAGTCGGAGCCCTATCCTTAGACTTTAATTGTGCTAGATATTTTTTTATATTTTCAGCATCAGTTGATTCGATGTTCCTATTCTGACGTAGCATGAAAACTTCAAACTGTTTTAAGTCTCGCGAATATGCTGCAAGCGTATTAATGGCTGCCCCTCGCTCGGCCGCCATCATTTCTATGAATATATCAATCTGAGATGACGCTAATATTTTCTTATTATATTTTTCATTAACCATGATAAGCTTAAGCATAAACAATTATAGTTAACTGTTAATAACTAAAATCAAATAGACTGCACCTTCTATGTAAATCTAAGCTATTCAATTCAAAGAACAGAAATCGGTAAACCTATCATTTTGATCTAGATAATATTAAAGTCCTGCAACAACCGCAGATTCTAGAGCAAGGGAGCGCGCTTCCACTGACAAGCCAACAAGATTGAGGCTCATAACGACTTGACGCAAGACAATTGGATTGATTTGAGTTGGCCCAAATTCACCAAGCATCAGTAAACTAAATAGAACGACCTCTGCGCGTTTGGCTCCGTCAACAGCTTGGCTCAGCTTCTGCCATAGGGCGGATTGTGGTATGATAGTTGTATATCTTGGCGGCCCATCTAACAAGGCTTCCCAACGGTGCCCTGGAACGTTATCTCCTAATGCCTCCAGTAAGTTGTACAGTAACGTCGCACGGGCATGGATTAACCGTGTATCAATCGGGTTCTCGTTTTTGTTCGCAAGTGCATTCCACCAATTGTCAATCTTTATGCTATCCCATTCCTCATCAGGTATTTGCCCATTCAACCTCGCTAACGGAACTAGTTGATCGCGAAGTCCAATTATTCTTTCATCAGCCAAACCTGACGTTTTTATGACGTTAAGCCAGATTTGTGCGGCGGCTGAATCGCCTGCTGCTAATAAAGCCCTCATCGCCTCAGGAGCAAACCAAATCAGGTCTTGTGTTGCAGGTAAATTTTTTAAAATTTTATAATAAACACGAGATGTTAATTGGAATAGCCCAACTTCTCTTGCCAATTTAAATACCTGGCTCAGAATTTCCACTTTTGCGCTAGGAATATTTTCAATCATCGCCTTTCGGTAAAGAAGCGCCCGACTTAAGGCCGTACGCTCAGTAATTGCTTGCGACAAAGCATTATCTAAAGATTCTTGAGTAAATGTAACACCAGCATAAATTTGCCGAAGCACCTCGGTATCTAATACACCTATCGATTCAGCGCGCTCAGCCGTTTCAACACGTAACTCAGGTTCAGCATTTGGGCTAGTAGCTATGGTTTTGAGCACGGCAGGGTTGCCAGAGGAAGTAACATCTTTTGGTAATCTAATCTTAGCAGCACGGATCATAGAAAAATGAAGTGGTGTGGGATTGGGCAAACTTGTAATTTTATATTTCTCAACTCCCGTCAATGAATTTATCAAACCATAAAAAACTTCGTCTTTTTCACCAATCTCACGCAACAGATTAGCCCCTAGATTCGCTTCATCATGGTTTCCGGCAAGAGCCTGACAATAAATTGATGCTTTTTGCCAATATGGTACCTCTATTTTACCAATTTGACGCAAAACTAAATCACAGGCTCGTGAATTATCATTCGAGAGAAAAAGTATATCTACCTCATTTTTCAACAGGATTGGATCAATAGAACGATTAGGGGCTACTTTCACCAAGTCGTAAACACCATCTATATCCCCCATTGCGGATAAACGTTCAATGCGCATTACAAGTAATTTTCCCTCACCTTTAGAATCAGAACTTTGGAAATTAGAATGGTCCGAGGATGAACCTTTACCTGTTACATTAACTTCTTTGGGTGATTTTGCTGAGCTTAGCAATAAACGCCGCATCAGGGCACGCATGGTCCGCGAGGAAGAATTGACAGGTAATTTAGGTAACAATCTCTCAACCAAAGACCTATTTGTTCCCTCCCACATATTAAAGCCAAATCCCCCATGCTCTTCAGTCAATGTTCCTACAGAATCACTATCAATTTTCGCTAATTTTTCTACATTTATTTTAATTGGAGTACGAACACGCGCAGAAGGAGGTGTCTTTAATTTCTTGGGAGAAGTCAAAGACGGAGATTTATCTTTCGAAAATTCACTCTCCGTTAATGACTTCAAATTCTTTTTGGGCGTCAAAAGGGTCGGTTGCTCGGTCAGAGCCTGTGAATTCGCAGATGTAAATATCGCACTAGCAAAAAATAAACTTGCTAGCAGAGTTAAAGCAAAATTTCTCAATTGACTTTTTCTACTTAGGAAATTTATCATTTGATATAACTTTTTCAACTTCCATAACTGGGGCTGGAATCTCCCATTTAGACAAAAATAATATAGCTCCAATAATAAATATAGCAGATAATAAAAGCCCTAAACGCGAGATATTTTTCATAAGTGTAAACTTCCGTTATTCAACATATAGCTGAACAAGCTACTTTTCTATATAGTTAAGAAATTTTTACCATCTAATAAACTAAAATTAAATAAATGATATTGGTAAAGTATGGCAATATTTCGGCAAATTCGGAAAATTAGCATTAAAATACCTGCAAACTATATATAAAACGGCAAAAAATGAGATGAAACAAGAATTTATTAACCTACCAAATTGGCCAAAAGATAAATTTATCTTTTTAGTTGGACTAATGGGAGCAGGTAAAACAAAATTAGGACGCATTATTGCATCGTCAGTAAGTTTACCATTTATTGATACGGATATAGAAATCGAGAAAGCCTCTGGATACAGTATCCAAGAGATCTTTGAACAGTTTGGTGAAAAATATTTTAGGGATGGTGAGCGACGTGTAATTGAGCGTATATTGAGTAAACGGCCTTGTGTACTGGCAACAGGTGGAGGGGCGTATATGGATCTCAGCATTCGAAACAAAATGAAAAAAAATGGTGTTGCTATTTGGCTGCGGGCTGATTTAGATTTATTAGTGGAGAGAACAAAACATCGAAGCAGCCGCCCTTTACTAAACAAGGGTAACACAAGAGAAATATTATCTAAATTGATTGCGGAACGCTATCCTGTATACGCTCAATCTGAGCTTGTAATAGATGCCAGCAATGAAACGGCTTCCAAAACTGCAAAAAAGATAATTGATTTGTTAGCAACTTATAACTCAAAAGAAGATGTCGATTGAAAAATTTTGAACGCATAAACGTATCGTTGGGTGAACGTAGTTATGAAATAATCATCGGAAGCCAGCTGCTCAATAAAGCTGGAAATTTTATTAAATCAGCTACACGGAGTGAGCGTGTTATAATCGTAACAGATGATAATGTCGCCCCGCTTTATTTGGACGCTCTAGCAGATTCATTAGAAATCACAGGCATAAATGTTGGCAAGATTATATTGCCACCTGGAGAACAAACCAAAAGTATTAGTTACTTTGAAAAACTAACGAATAATATTTTGGGGATGAAAATTGATCGGAATGTTGCTCTAATTGCCTTAGGTGGTGGTGTAATCGGTGACTTAACTGGCTATGTCGCCTCTTCTATTCTCCGTGGTATTGATTTTGTTCAAGTGCCAACCACGCTTTTATCTCAAGTTGACAGTTCGGTTGGTGGCAAAACGGGTATTAATAGTCGTTATGGTAAGAACCTTATTGGTGCATTTTATCAGCCACGGATAGTAATAGCTGACATTGATACAATAGACAGTTTGCCAAGAAGAGAAGTTCTAGCCGGTTATGCTGAAGTAGCAAAATATGGCTTAATCAATGATTCAGAATTTTTTACCTGGCTTGAAGACTGTGGCCCTACTCTCTACCAAGGTAACTATGAAAAATATAAGGATTTCCTTCAAAAGGCTATATTTAAAAGTTGCAAATCTAAAACTGAAATTATCATGGAAGATGAGACAGAACAAAACGTAAGGACATTACTTAACCTCGGCCATACATTTGGCCACGCCTTAGAAACAGAAACAGGATTCAGCGACAGACTTTTACACGGTGAAGCGGTTAGTATTGGGATTTGCTTAGCTTTTGATCTATCCGTTCTATTAAAATTATGTCCTAAATCCGACGCAGAACGAACCCGCAAGCACTTTGCTGGTGTGGGATTGCCAACCAACTTATCCGATATACGTAAATTCGACTGGAATACAGAATCCCTCCTAAACCACATGCTATCAGACAAAAAAATCAAGAATGGTAAAGTTAATTTTATTCTAACAAAAGGTATTGGTAAAAGCTTCTTGGCCCCCAATATAAAAATGAAAGATGTACAAATTGTTTTTGAGCAATCTAAACTGTAACTTTAAATTGAGTCTATCATGATAATATCTCTCGTTGCTATTGCTGTGTTACTATTCTTATCAGCATTTTTCTCGGGTTCAGAAACAGCCCTCACAGTCGCATCGCGGCCTCTTATGCACCAGCTCGAGTCTAAGGGCAATAAGAGTGCGCAGACGGTAAACAAATTGCACGAGCGTAAAGGAATGCTAATTGGAGCTATTCTAATTGGCAACAACTTAGTTAATATTCTGGCCTCAGCACTAGCCACAAGCCTGTTGATTGGGTTTTTTGGAGAAGCTGGTATTGCCTACGCAACAATTATAATGACAGCACTTGTGGTTATGTTTGCTGAAATTCTCCCTAAAACGTATGCATTACAAAATGCAAATAGGACAGCACTAAAACTCGCACCAATTATTCGTCCTATAGTATTCTTATTTTCTCCAATAACTTTTGCCACACAAAAATTAGCGCGAAATACACTTTGGATAATTGGGATTCGACTTGATAGTGATGAAGACACCGCCTCTACAACAGAAGAGTTGAGAGGCGCTATTGAACTTCACCAAAGCGGAGAAGATGATAGTAAAACCATACGGAATGAGCGTGCAATGCTTCGCAGCGTTCTAGACCTATCTGAAATAGATGTTAGTGAAATCATGATTCACCGTAAAACTATTACCATGATCAATGTTGAGGATTCAGCTGAAGATATCGTTAATCAAGTTTTAGCGAGTCAACACACTCGTTTGCCATTGTGGCGCAATCAACCGGATAATGTCATCGGTGTAATTCATGCTAAAGAGGTCCTGAGAGCAATATATAATAACAAAGGCAATTTTAATATCGATATTGCTTCGCTATCATCGAAAGCTTGGTTTATTCCTGAAACTACGCGCTTATTAGATCAACTACAAGCTTTCCGTGATCGCCATGAACATTTTGCTTTGGTTGTAGATGAATATGGCAGCCTACAAGGTATTGTAACATTAGAAGATATTTTAGAAGAAATAGTTGGTGATATTGCCGACGAGCATGATACTGCCTTGCCTAGCCTCCGGCCACAATCCGATGGTTCATTTATTGTTGAAGGTAGCTTTACTATCCGCGATCTTAACCGTCATTTAGAATGGAATTTACCAGATGAGGAAGCTACGACCGTTGCAGGAATCATCTTGCACGAATCTAGACGTATTCCTGCGGTAGGCCAAGCATTTATGTTCTACGGATTACGTTTTGAAATACTTCGCCGCCATCGAAATCAAATAACTACAATCCGCATTACTCCGCCGAGTTAGCTCCTAAATCTATCTTTGAAATTAACATTTTGATCAACTCCCATTTGACCGAAAACTATTATTAACCTAAGAATTCTAAGCTATGTTACGATTTAGCTAACTTATTTTCCGGAGAATAAATATGCCATTATCAAAGCCGGTGAAAAGAAAATTGATTCATACTCGCAAAATTCGATGCATGGGATATGAACGAGAAGATGGCCTTTGGGATATCGAAGGTCGAATAACTGACACAAAAACATATAGCTTTGCTAATTTAGATCGTGGCGAAGTAAGCGCAGGAACCCCCGTCCATGATATGCTTGTTCGTTTAACTATTGATACAGATCTTGTAGTTCATAAAGCGGAAGCAATAACGGAGTCAGCACCCTTTAATATTTGCCCCATTGTCAACGACCGCATTGCCGGTCTCAAGGGGCTAAAAATTACTACCGGATGGGGACGAAACGTTAAAAATACTTTAGGTGGTATAAAAGGTTGTACCCATATCAATCAATTACTTACTGGCCCGCTTGCCACTACTGCCTATCAGGCAATAATTCCACGACAGGAGCGAGAAAAAAAAGGTACTAACAACAGTTACAAGGAAAAAAATAAACGTCCGGCATTGATAGATACCTGCCATGCCTTTGATGCTAATGGCGCAAATGTCAAACGACTTTGGCCCGAATTCTGTAAAGAAAATGATAACCATAAATAGGCACAAGATCATTGATATTTTAATTATAATATTGACCCTGCTACGCTCTAACTTGAAAATATATAATAGACTTTAAAGCAGAATTTACTTGTTAATTATTTCGCCCCAGTCACTTGTCAGCTAATAAAAAAGCCACCATATTAATATTATGGTAGAAAATATCGAAAAAAAATATGTTCTGGAAACTGAAAATTTCTCAAAACCTAGCTTCCGTTCTTGTGATTGGCCAAGCTGCAGATTAGAGGGAATACACCGCGCACCAAAATCAAAAAAGAGGATCCGTGAGTATTGTTGGTTTTGCCTAGAGCATGTTCGCATTTACAACAGCTCGTGGAACTATTATGAAGACATGTCCGATGAGGAAGTTGATGCTTTAGTCCGTTCGGACACGACGTGGAATAGACCAACTTGGCCATTGGGCGAAAGCCAAAGACGTGGGGTACTGAATAACGACGATACAAATGTTGGTTTTGAACGTTTTGGAATGGATTATGCAAATCATAACGACCCGTTTAGTTTTTTTTCCGAAGGGAAAGCTCTCAAAAGGCCTCCCCTACAGGTTGCTATAAATTCCCTTTCTCCAAAAGAGAAAAAAGCTCTCGCAATATTAGGTTTTGATATTTTAATGAAAACCTCAGAGATCAAAGCACGTTATAAATTGCTGGTTAAAAAATATCATCCAGATAGTACCGGCGGAAACAAGATGTTAGAAGAAAGGTTTAAACAGATTAATGAGGCCTATGAATTAATCATGAGACGACTAAAAGATAATTAACACAAATAAATTTAGACCTTAGGTCTGGGCTATTTTACACCTAACAACCGGAAATAAATAAAATGAACGATACCAATTTAAATGTTGCGGGAGTATTCCCGCTTGATGCACCAGACATATCTATTTCAGCACGCCAAGTATTTGGCATTGAGACGGACATGGAAGCACCTGCATTTAGCAAAGGCAATGAGTACGTACCAGTCGTCGACGAGACATATCAGTTTGATCATGATACAACATTAGCAATTCTGGCTGGATTCTCTCATAACCGCCGCGTAATGATCCAAGGATATCACGGTACCGGCAAATCTACCCATATCGAGCAGGTTGCTGCCAGAATGAACTGGCCTTGCATCCGTGTTAATCTAGATAGCCATATCAGTCGAATAGATTTGATAGGAAAAGACGCCATCGTTATAAAAGATGGCAACCAAGTTACCGAATTTAAAGAAGGCATTCTACCCTGGTGTTTACAAAATCCAGCTGCCTTAGTATTTGACGAATACGATGCCGGACGCCCAGATGTTATGTTTGTCATCCAGCGAGTGCTCGAAGTTGAAGGAAAATTAACTTTACTAGACCAAAGCAAAGTAATCAAACCGCATTCCTTTTTCCGTCTTTTTGCAACATCAAATACCGTTGGCCTCGGGGACACTACGGGCTTATATCACGGTACCCAGCAGATTAACCAAGGACAAATGGACCGTTGGAATATTGTAACCACCCTGAATTATCTAGAACATGATGCCGAAGAAGCAATTATACTTGCCAAAGTTCCAGCCTATGATAATTCCGAAGGTCAAGACACTGTCAAAAAGATGGTGGAACTTGCAGATCTAACGCGATCCGGCTTCATAAATGGTGATATCTCTACCGTCATGTCTCCTCGGACTGTCATAATTTGGGGAGAAAATGCGCAAATCTTTGGTGACATAGGCTTCGCCTTTCGTTTAACGTTTTTAAACAAATGTGACGAAATCGAACGTCCAATAATCGCTGAATATTACCAGCGTTGTTTCGGTGAGGAATTACCTGAATCGGCGGCAAACGTAACTCTTTCTTAGATTTTAAACATCAAAGGATTCTTTATGACCGCAAATCAGAATACACAGGATCTTATAAAACGTGTAACTGAAGCTGCTGTTAAAGCGGTTGCTGCCCGCGATAACGTTACTGTGGCATTTGCGCCAGGAGCTCATGGTATAACTCAAACGGAGGAAGGCTGCCAAGCCCACTTGCCAACACCAGTGCGAACCTTTGGAGAGGAAGATTTAGGTGTTCTTCGTGGTGAAGCAGATGCTATAGCCCTCAGGCTGCGCTATAACGACGCAAAAACTTTTCGCCGTCAACGACCAATCGGCGGAAATAGTGCTGAACTGTTCGAAATCGCAGAACAAGCCCGTGTCGAGACACTTGGTTCACGGGTACTTGCAGGAGTTGCTTCCAACTTAGACGAATATCATGAGAGCCGCTGCAGGGATAAAGGTTACCATCTAGTAACAGAACGAGACGAATCTCAAATTGCAGATGCCGTTGGATTTTTATTACGCGAAAGACTAACAGGGAAACCCTCACCAGAATCAGCAGAACCACTCATTAACACTTGGCGGTCTTGGATTGAAGACAAAGCCGGGAATAAAATCAAAGAGCTAAAAAATCTTCTTCATGATCAGGAGGAGTTTGGCAAAACCATCAGAGATATTTTGGAAGACCTTGAACTTCCTTCAGAATCTGAAGGTGAAGGTGAACAAGGCCATGATGAAGACCAAGAAATCTCAAATGATGAAGAACAGTCAGAAAACTCGGACCTTGAACAAGATAGCCAAAATCAAGACAGTGAAAGCGAAGACATGGACTTTGAGGGTCTTGACCCTGATACATTAGAAGACATAGAGGATATGGGCGATGAGGGAGAGGAAGCTGAAGAAGATCCTTCCTCAGCAATGCATGGGCAACCCCAAAACCCTGAATTTAACCAAAGTAAGGTTAATAGCTATCGGACATTTTCAACAACGTACGACGAGATTATTTCAGCGGAGGAATTATGTGAACCGGAAGAACTAACTCGGCTTCGGATCCAATTAGATCAGCAACTATCGCATATGCAAGGTGTCGTTTCCCGCCTAGCCAATCGCCTACAACGTAAATTGATGGCACAGCAACAACGCTGGTGGGAATTTGATCTTGAGGAAGGTATCTTAGATGCGGGCCGCTTAGCTCGGGTTGTAACAGACCCTCAGCACCCTCTTTCCTATAAAGTTGAGAATGAATCAAACTTTAGAGATACCGTTGTTACACTGTTAATTGACAATTCAGGATCCATGAGAGGACGCCCAATTTCTGTTGCAGCAATGAGTGCTGATATAATTTCAAGGACTCTGGAACGCTGTGCCGTAAAAGCTGAAGTTCTTGGTTTCACAACACGTGCCTGGAAAGGAGGTCAATCACGGGAAGACTGGGTTACAGCTAACAAACCAGCTAAACCTGGGCGACTAAATGATCTTCGCCATATCATTTATAAAGGAGCTGATGCTCCTTGGCGGCGATCACGAAAGAACCTAGGGCTAATGCTTCGTGAAGGTCTCCTCAAGGAAAATATAGATGGAGAGGCTCTGCTATGGGCTTATAATAGGCTTATTGGTCGACCAGAACAGCGCCGCATTTTAATGGTGATATCAGATGGCGCTCCAGTCGACGATGCAACACTATCGGTTAATCCCGGCAATTACCTTGAAAGGCATTTAAGAGACGTTATTGAGTATATTGAGAATTATACACCTATTGAACTAACCGCTATTGGTATTGGCCATGATGTTACACGTTATTATCGCCGAGCAGTAACAATTAATGATGCAGAAGAGTTAGGTGGCACGATGATGCAAAATTTAACCGAACTATTTGATGAAAAATTAAAGTATAATAAAAAAAACAAACCTCCGCACTAACCCTATTTAAGTTATCATAATTTTTAATAATTAGAACTAAATTTCAGCATTTAACAAAAAAAACCCGCTAAATAGTGGGTTCAACAAATTTTTATTAATTATATTCAGGCCGCTTTTGACGCTGTTTTTCTCGCAATAGCTTTTTTAATTCTTTTTTTCAACTTTACTGCTTCTGGAGCTAGCTTTAAATTACTGGTATTAAGCAAATACGAATCAATACCCCCCTTATGTTCAATAGAACGCAGCGCATCTGCAGTAATTTTTATCGTAACCTTACCGATCGCACCCGAAAACAAAGTCATTTTCTGCACGTTCGGCAAATAGCGACGTCGCGTTTTATTATGCGCATGACTGACATTATTTCCTGTCTGGACACCTTTTCCCGTAACATCACAACGACGCGCCATGGGTAAAATCCTTTATAACATCCTCAAATAAATAAGGCAAAATACTCAACTAGAACTGGAGCGGATTTTTAGGGCCCAAATTTAAGATAGTCAAGCTATTTGAAACCATAGCGTATAATAACGACCCTTTAATGAATATTTAAATTGAATACATTAGAAAATAAATATTAACCTCGTACTTGAATTCTAACCTCAAAGAAAGACTTTGACTGGCAAAATATCTTTTTTTTGAAATAGTTGTATTACTGGAATTGTTTTACTTTATGCGTACGAATAAAATTATCAAATGTTAAATCGGCCAGCCAAAAATAGAAAACTTTTAGTTGAGAAATTTAGGAGTTAATAGTTACGATGAAGGACCAATCCTCTAAAAAGCCAGATATTATCTACACCAAGGTAGACGAAGCACCTGAACTGGCCAGCGGGTCATTCTTACCAATTGTTAAGTTTTTTGCTAAACCTGCCGGTATTGCATTTGGCACTATGGATATTTCTTTAGCTGGGCGGATTATAGCAAATTTCCCCGAAAAACTATCAGATGAACAGAAACAGAGTGACGATCTAGCAATACTTGGCGAATTGGTCAAAGATCCTACCGCAAACATAATTAAACTACCGAATATTAGCGCTTCTGTCCCTCAGCTCAGCATCGCCATTGCCGAGTTACAAGGTCAAGGCTACAATATTCCGTCATATCCAGTACACCCGTTAAGTGATGAAGAAAAAACCACCAAAGAAACCTATGGAAAGATACTTGGCAGCGCGGTAAACCCTGTTCTCCGAGAAGGAAACTCTGATAGGCGCGCGCCAAAAGCAGTTAAAGAGTTCGCAAAAAAGAATCCACACAGCATGGGCGTTTGGGCATCCGACTCCGAAACCCATGTATCAACGATGAGCAGTGGAGATTTCTGCTCAAATGAAAAATCCGTTACAGTTTCGAGTGCTTCTGCTGGTAATGCAAAAATCGAGTTTGTTGAAATCAATGGCGGATCAACAATATTAAAAGAGGACCATCTAATTGAAGAAGGGGATATCATTGATGGAACGATGATGAGTGCTAAAACACTCAGGTCATTCTTTGATTCAGAAATTAGAGACGCAAAAGAACGAGGCACACTCTTTTCTCTTCACATCAAAGCGACAATGATGAAGATATCGGATCCCATCATCTTTGGCCATGCCGTTTCCGCATACTTAAGTGATGTGTTTGAAAAGCACGCAAAAATTTTTGCCAAACTTTCAGTTGATCCTGACCTAGGAATTGGCGATCTTCTTAATAAACTACGAACACTCCCAACTGACCAAAGATTAGCCATTGAGGCCGATATTGACATGTGTATGAAGGAACAACCAGACCTCTACATGGTAAATTCAGATCGCGGTATTTCTAACCTCCATGTTCCCAGTGATGTTATCATTGACGCGTCTTTACCCGCTCTTATTCGAGCTGGTGGCAAAGCTTGGGGGGCCGATGGAAAAGAACATGACACAAAATGTGTTATCCCAGATAGCAGCTACGCTGGAATATACGGTGAAGTAATCAATTTTTGTAAAAAACATGGCGCGTTTAATCCATCAGAAATGGGTAGCGTATCAAACGTTGGTCTAATGGCAAGAAAAGCCGAAGAATATGGGTCACACCCGCAAACATTTAAAGTGCCAGGAAATGGAATAATTCGGGTTGTTGACGCAGGTGGAACCGTACTTATCAAGCATAACGTTGAAGAAAATGATATTTGGCGGATGAGCCAAACTGAAGATTCTGCCATCCAGAACTGGATTAAACTCGGGGTTGACCGTGCGAGTAAAACTAGCGTGCCGGCCATTTTCTGGCTAAATAAAAACCGTGCTCACGATGCCGAATTGATCAAGAAAGTTGATAAATGTCTGCCTAAGTATGCCTCTAATAGTGTTGATATACGGGTCATGTCGCTGATAGATGCTACGCGGTTTACTCTGAAACGATTGAAAAACGGCCAAGATACCATTTCTATCACTGGTAACGTGTTGCGGGATTATCTCACCGACCTATTCCCAATTTTAGAAGTTGGAACCAGCGCAAAAATGCTTTCAATTGTTCCCCTCTTAAATGGCGGGGGACTTTTTGAAACGGGCGCCGGTGGATCTGCCCCTAAGCACGTTCAGCAGTTTACCGAAGAAGGGCATCTGCGTTGGGATTCATTGGGGGAATTCTGCGCTTTAGGAGCTTCACTTGAGTTCCTCAGTGAAAAAAAGAACAACGCTAAAGCACTCGTATTAGCAAAAACCCTTGACCAGGCAATTGGGCAAGTTTTGGATAAAAATAGGTCCCCTAGCCGAAAAGTTGGCGAAATTGACAATCGAGGCAGCCATTTCTATATAGCCCAATATTGGGCTCAAGCACTTGCTGCTCAAAATGAAAATTTAGATTTGAAGGCGTATTTCAGCAAAATTGCCGAACAACTTGTCTCTAATGAATTGAAAATTGTGGACGAGTTAACAGCTTCGCAAGGAAACCCCGTTAATCTAGGTGGTTACTATCACGCCCCGCAAGATAATATTAATGCTGCGATGCGCCCAAGCAAAACCTTTAACAAAATTGTTGGATAGCCTAGGCTAATTTTTAGTATAGCCTTACCTTTAAATCCTCCCGGATGCGTTTCTGGGAGGATCAACAATGAAAAAATTTCGCATTATTTGTGAAAAGACATGACTGGATAAGGTGGAATACTAAAAATGACTATCCAAAACGATAGGGTCTGGTTCTGGAGCCTCGGAGATGGCCTCAAAAACACCATTAACACTGTCAACTATCGTAAATAAGTCTAACGATTTTGGATGAGCAAAACCACCATTAACAATATCATTAAAAAGCATCCTAAGTGATTGCCAATAACCATCTATATCCAAAATAATAACTGGGAAAGCATGGATCTGAAGTTGCTTCCACGTCAATATTTCCATGCATTCGTCCAAAGTGCCAAACCCTCCTGGCAAAATGACAAAGGCGTCAGACTTGTCGTACATTATATGCTTGCGCTCATGCATACTATTAACGGTAATTAATTCGGTTACACCAGTATGAGCTACCTCAAGATCATCAAGAAAATGCGGTATGACCCCTGTTACTCTTCCACCGTTAGCCAAAACCTGGTTAGCAACATCTCCCATCAAACCAATCCGACCGCCCCCAAAAACTAGCTGGATACCTCTTTTTGCAATTTCACCACCGAGTTCCTGGGCTATTTCAGCATAAGCCTTTTTTTTGCCCGATTTGGATCCACAATAGACGGTAATCGCTTTTATATTTTTCAAATTTTGATTCACTCTCGTATAACATTAAAAAAAATTTTGAAATAATTTATAAATTGTTCCTTGATTCCCCCAATTAGGATATATCAGACGTCTCATGCTAATGATGATATTATCAACCAGTATCTTGTTAAATACTCGTTATGCAATAACAAATTACGAAATATTGTTTAAAAAATAAATAAACCTGAAACCTTTTGGTTTAATAATTGCTGTAATCAAGTTAAATATGAGCAAAAGAGATTTAAATATCTCCCCTGCTTATTTTTAGATCATTTTAGGCTTGTTACATGCCCTTACTCTTAGACACTTTAATAATTCAGGCCTTGGCTCTATCTTTCATTGCAACCATCATTCTCACAGGCTTTCTTTATCTTATTGATCGAAAAAAATCGGGTTTTTTCATGGCTAATGCATCTGTTGGAATCAGTTTTTCCTGGTTTTGCGCATTTATCCTCGGCACACCAGATTTTCCACCCGAATTTAACAGCAGTGGTATCCTCTCAGCAACGGTCTGCTTACTAGCGATCGGAGCCATACTTGATTTTAACTTTGTCAAAGAAAGAAAATTCCCTGTACCTATTTTAGTTATTTTTATTAGTGGAATCGGTATCGCCTGCTGGTTTCGAGGAGGCATTGATTTCTGGTTTCTACCCATTCTTCTTGGCTGGTGTGTTATTGCTGGTGGCCTTCAGCGTGTTGCCACAAACAAAGAATTTGGCGCAAGTATTAGTATATTCCTTTTGATAATAGCGTCTGCAGGATCAGGGGCTATAGCTTGGATCAGCGGTATTGCAGTTGACCGCGATCTTTCTTTTGGGCTTTTTGCTATATTGACTGGATTTTACGTATGTACCTGGCCAAAGTCGCGACTTAACTTCGGTTATGGTATCCTTTTAGCAGGAGGTGGTAGTTTATATATGATAGCCATACGATTAATTGAACAAATGCCTCCTCTAATCCCTGCATTTATCATCTTAGGCTTTGCCTTTTACACTGATTACGCCTGTCAATATGTACATAAGAATATAAAACTAATCTGGTCAATTCCAACTTCTATAAAATTAGCAGTTTTAACCTTATTTCCTCTTAGCTTGGCCATAGTAGTTACCTTGATCGCCATCGAATTCCCAATTAATCAGGAGTGACGGGATTGCCAATGCACTGGCCTGACATTATTCTTAATCAAATTACTAATCTTAATTGGAGGGAAACATAAAAAGTGAGTAAATCAGTTATTTTGGCTACGATCGGTGTCGCTTGCGTTATTTTTGCTATTTTACTGAACTTTATATTGGAAAAGCCCCAAAACGTTTTAACAACTGAAACGCCAACTCAAAAAAAAGCTGAACTGAAGACAAATTCCAAAGTTGCCGTATCAAAAAAAGACGAAGCAGAAGTCGATCAAACTGTTGTACCAAGTTTTGATATTGTTCGAGTCACTTCAGGAGGAGATTCTGTCATGGCAGGACGGGCCATTCCAGGATCCAAAGTTGAAATTTTTGACCAAGGGGAAAAAATTGGTGAGGTTTTTGCCGATAAACGTGGTGAGTGGGTATTTGTGCCTATATCACCTCTAACAGCTGGAACCCGGAAGCTTTCGTTAAAAATGACAAGTCCAGAAGGATTAATTAAAGTATCGACTGCTGATTTAATCATAGTTGTGCCGGAAAAAGGTAAGAATATTAGTGGGTTAGAAACAAATCAACCGGAACAGCCATTAGCAATAAAAATTCCTAAGGATCCAGAGAATCATATAGAAGTTCTGCAAAAGCCAAGTACAAAATCATCCACGGCGGTCACTATAGACTCGGTCGATTACGATGACCTCGGCAAGTTAGATGTAACAGGCAAAGCTCCTGCTAATTCTATCATTAACCTTTACCTTAACGAAAAATTTATTGGGAGCAGTGTCACAAATTATCGAGGGTTATGGAATCAAACTCCAAAGCAGAAAATAGAACAAGGGAAATATACTGTTCGTGCAGATCATGTTGATAAAAATGGACGTGTCAAATCGAGGGTAGAAGTGGTATTTTCTAGGTCCACACCTCTCACGGGAATAAAACCAGGAACGTTAATTGTAGTAGAATCTGGTCGTAGCTTATGGCGAATAGCAAGAAGAGTTTACGGCGCAGGGATAAGGTACACGGTTATTTACGAAGCTAACAAGGATCAAATTAAGGATCCTGATATGATCTTCCCAGGCCAAGTTTTCTCGCTCCCACCGAAAAACTGAAATCCACATAATTCGTATAATACGAAATTTGTTTGTTAGTTCTGAAACGAACAAAAAAAGTTGCAACGTGGATCCGCTTTTAAACAAATTTTCTTATTTTAGGTATTGATTAGTTTACTAAGTGAGAATCATATTATGCCATGAACCAAAATATTAACAAATCCAAAATAATCCATTGTTTGACGAGGGCTGTAATTCCCGGCTACAACATAAAAAATTTGAATATTGATAAACTTTTCGAATCACAAACCATCAAAAATACTCCAATGAATATTACTTTTAAGTAGTTAAACTGAAAAAATTTAAGGGTTATAATTTGTTAAAGTCCATTTTTGTTCCGATTAATCGCGCTGGCTGGCCATTTATTGCAATATTTTTCGCAATAACTGTCGTTGCTGCATATTTTAGCGAACTATTTAGCTGGATTGGTTTAATAATAACAGCATGGTGCACATATTTCTTTCGGGATCCTAAGCGCATCACTCCAACACGTGAAGGTCTTGTGATAAGCCCTGCAGACGGATTAGTTCAAACTATCGAGGAATCTATTCCACCGGCTGAGTTAGAAATGGGTAACGACTCTTTAAACAGAATAGCAATATTCATGAACGTTTTTGATGTTCATGTAAACCGGATCCCAATTGGGGGTGAAATTTCAAAATTATCATACCGACCAGGGAAATTTTTTAATGCCTCTCTAGATAAAGCGAGTGAATTAAATGAACGTCAAAGCATTCGCCTAACCCTACCAAATAAAACGGAAATAGCATTCGTGCAAATAGCAGGCCTTATTGCCAGACGAATTAAATGCGATATAAAGGAAGACGAAATGGTCGAAACTGGCCAGCGTTTTGGCCTTATTAGATTTGGTAGTAGGGTAGACATATACTTACCAAAACAAGTTCCTATTCTAGTAGTCGCAGGACAGAGAGCCTTCGCTGGAGAAACAGTGATAGCAGATTTTGAACTCAAGGAACCGTCTAGAAGCGGAGAAATTAGATAAATGTTTCATAAAAGACGTAGACGATTAAAAGGCCTTTCCTTTAATACAATGATTCCAAATATTTTAACCATGCTGGCTCTCTGTGCCGGAATGACAGCTATGCGATTTGGTTTGGATGAAAAGTGGGAACCTGCAATTCTTTCCCTCACTATTGCAGCTATTTTAGATTCTTTGGATGGCCGGATCGCCCGCGCTCTTCGCGGTACTAGCAAATTTGGCGCAGAGCTGGATAGCTTATCAGATTTTATTTGCTTCGGCGTGGCACCTGCATTGTTACTTTATCTCTGGACTATGAAAACTGCTGGGCAATGGGGATGGGTCCTAGTGCTATTATTTTGTGTGTGCTGCGCACTTAGGCTTGCTAGATTTAATACTAATATTGATAAACCTGAGCCTCCAAATTGGACCAAAAACTACTTTACCGGGGTGCCTGTACCCGCGGGAGCTGGCCTCGTACTATTACCTATGATTATCTCATTCCAAACTAAAGCAGACATAGTAAAAGAGCCATTTTTCGTCGCTATTTTTATTCTTGTTGTCTCAGGTCTTTTAGTGAGCCAGCTTCCAACCTACTCATTCAAAACGTTACGCATACAGCATAGATTTATTCTCTTAACAATGCTAGCTGCAGGATTGGTTGCAGCTTTAGCTGTAAGCGCTCCATGGCTAACCCTAACAATCATTCTAATATTCTATATAATTTCATTCCCTTTCGGCTTAAAATCTTTCAAAAAACAAGAAGCCAGAGCTTCAAGATTAACCACAACAGACCCATCTAGTATTTCTGAACCCAGAGATTGATTGCTACGGCCCCCGCTATTGATCTTGAAAAAATTCTGCTACATATCGAATATTAGATCTTCAAGAGCTTCTGCGCATTACCACCACAAATCGATGAACAATCAAACTCATTTAATCCTTCAACCTTATTTATTAAGGCAAGAGGATCATGTTCACCCATATCATAAGGATAATCTGTTCCAAGAAGGATATGATCTGGACCAAACTTTTCAATTAAATATTTTAATTGATCGGGTTCAAACACCATAGTATCGAAATAAAAGCGCTTAAGATAATCAGTCGGTAATTCAGGAAGCCCTTCGCGTACATCTTTACGAGCACGGTAAGCATGGTCCATACGGCCAGAATAGGCTGGCAGAAATCCTCCCCCATGTGCCACAACAATTTTGAGACCTGGATGATTCTCCATAATACCGTCAAAAATAAGTCGGGAAATGGCCAAAGTTGCTTCTATTGGATGCCCAATCAAATTGATAAAATAATGGTCCTTCAAACGATCTGGATGGCTAAACCCTGCCGTATGAATAAAGACGACAATATCCAACTCTTCAACCATAGCCCAAAAAGGTTCTAAACGAGGAGATGATATTTCTTCACCAGATATTTGGCTATTAATTTCGATACCTCTAAAGCCAAGTTCATTAACACAACGTTTGAGCTCCTCGATTGCCATTTCAGTATTTTGTAACGGCACTGTACCCAAACCAACTAAGCGATCTGGTTTTTTGCTAATAGCATCAGCAAGATCATTGTTGATTAGTTTAGATACATCACATCCAACTTCCGGTTCAGACCAATAATAATATTGATAAGGGGATATTGAAACTGCTTGAACATCAACACCCATTCTATCCATATCGGCAATCCGTTCATCCAAAGACTCCATTTTGGGCTTAATATCAATCAGTTGTTGTTGGTTAACTTCTTTTGTAAGTTTGCTGCCGAAGGAAAGGGCACCAAAACCAACACGCTCTGCCTCAGCCTTCATCATTTCAGCTGCTGGAGCACATTCCCTATGACAATGGATATCCACAACTTTAGATGAAGATCCGTTAGAGATAATTTTTCCACTTTTTTGATCATCATCTGGCGCACGGTGAGAACATTTAAAAAACATTTAGTAAAATCTCCTTACTTTATTATATGGTCCGCAGGATGAGTTTATGACACAAATTATTAGAGGTACCAATTCACTCTAATTAACATTTTCTTGAAAAATTTTTCAAATTAACTTGCACGACAGAATGTTGAACAATAAAACGCTGCTCAGTGTTTGCCCCACCATAGATCTTTCTTTTTTAATTCCTCAATTTGGACTTCTTGATTTTCAAGAGGTGGAGTTGGAATGTAATGTTTTGGTTTTGGCCCCCCAGCAGCAACACGCGCCAAAGCTTCCAAAGGAGTCTCCAAAAGCTCTTTTGCCTTAAGAGCCGCTTTTCGATCCACCATAACTGGCTCAACAGAATTCGGTGGAGGCATATCGCTAGCATGATAGTAAGCCATTTTTTGCTCGACCGGATCTATTTTATGTTTAAGATTTAAATCACGTTGATTAACACCTTTGGTTGGTTCAACAGCGTGCCCATCAACTATTTCCATATCCAACCACCATTTTTTGAGAGGATTGCGAATTCCATGTCCTAACCAATCATCAAGCCAAACCGCAATAGGAATCAAGATTGGCTTTAAAAAACGAGCATTTATTCCTAACCAAGATGCCACCCGCGTCATTAAAGGCCCCTCCCAGGTAACGACTTTATTAAGTGGGCATGTTTTCATACATCTCCCGCAAGCAAGGCCTTTTGGATTAGTAAGTCGGTAACGCGTACACCGTTCAACATCTGGCTTCCACATTTCGTAGCCATTAAACATGACTTTATTTCCCCAAGAAATTGCATCACATGGACATTCCCGGGCACATTTATAACAGTTTGAGCAAAATTTCTGCAGGCCAAAGTCAATCGGTTTATCAACCTCAAGTGGCATATCAGTTGTCATCACAACAGTTTTCAGACGTGGACCAATAAATGGATTTAATACAACTTCACCGATGCGCGACAGTTCACCAAGACCTGACCACAGCACGAGCGACACATGAATAACATCGGAATCGGCATTTGTTTGTGGACGCGATGAAAATCCATTCGCTCGCAAATGTTCAGCCATGACCCCCGCTATTTCGGCACCTCGCATGTATGCGCGCATTGACTGAGCACCAGAAATAAAATCATCACCTGAAGCCCCCTCCATTGTTTCATAGCCCTGGTCTACTAACATAACGACGGCGTATTTATGCTTGTAAGGAATTTTGGAACCATCTTTTCGATTAGAATACCAAGCATATTCCGGAATTTTACAAATTCCTGTTATCTCAGACCCTAATAAATATGAAACAGATTTTATTGCTTTTGCGTTCGCCACCGGATCAGTGAAATCATTAACTGCGTTACTATTTACGTCACCGTCTTGTTCAGGAACCATACGCCTAATCAAACTAACCATCGACATGGCAAATGGATGCTTAAATGAAAAACGTTTACGTTCAATCTGGGATTTCTCCCCTAAATCTCCAGCTTCAGAGCGAGCAAAAAATTCAGCGCGTTTGGGAACAGAAGGCACTTCGTCATCAATAATAACTGTAGTTGGTCTATCCACCCTTTTTACCGTTTCCATGGGATAGGCACTTAAATGCGTCGCTCGTTTGTTTCGACGGTTCCATTCGATGCCAGGCACCGCGCTCCCGAGCCCTAACCAATAGCTTAAACCCCTTCCATTCTTAACAGTAGGGGCAAGGGGCTCATCCTCCTTTAACGCGTAATTTGTAGTCACGGCAGAGACAGCATAAGCTTCCCCAAGAAAAGGGTTTATTATTTTTTTATCCTCTCTAACCCCGAGGCCTGCCATGACGGACAAACGATCTATATCGATTTCACCTTCCTCATAATCGTGTGCTTTAGCCTCAAAACCCATCCACTGAATATGTTCAGAAATAGCTATAGCAATTTCAACAGCTCGAAGTTCGGCGACAGCAATCTCGTGACCCTTAACCCATTCATGAGCAACATTTTCAGCCTCCGGAGTTCGACCCGATTTCACAACAATTACTACAGCATGGGTATGATTCCGCGTCTCCAAACCCTCATACCAAGAGTTTTCACCCACTTTGCAAATGCCAACTTGCGACGCGTCTAAAAAATAGGCGGCCCCTTTTATATCCTTTGTTCTCAATGCCAAGTCATCTGGAACCGGCGCTTTATTTGGAATAGGATCGACCTCCCCTAATTCCCTAAACATCGTCTTATATTTTTTTATGGCCCTTGAGAAAGTATTTGGATTAGGGGTTTTTACGGGCAAAGGCCGTTGAACTCGGGGCTTATCTGACTCCAGAACAATAACACTATCGTCATGTGATAGTCTCTCAAGCGGATATGGCCCAAGTTCAAAAGGTCTTTTTTTACGCGACAAGAAAAGCATTTTCGTTCCCCCAAAAAAAATACTGAATAAATCACCTAGGATTAGCTATAGAATAATAACGAAAATCGTATTAATACAACACAAAATATTTAAGCTCCTAATGCAAGGTAAAAACATAAATGTTTTGCTAAATGAAAACTTCTATTTCTCCAAATAGCTTTTTTACTCCTTGACTACCTTTAACTGAATTTGAACCTCTTTGATAATATTAAATTCATGCTCAGCTTTTTCCGCAAGTTCGTCTGAAGTTATTACGCCTCCCTGTAAACGGCTTAGCCACTTCTTATCGGGCACCCACGTCACATCCTCAACCTCAAAATCAATATCAAGATAATCTGCCAAAGGTGTATTCGCGATTCCCTGTTCGCGCCATTCTTTATTATTTCTTTTTGAATACATATGAAATTGTCCAGGCAAAATCGGTCGGACATGTGTGGGGTCAGTTACAAAATCATCATGTCGGGGATGTGGTACTCTTATATCAATTTGTGCGCCCGGCTTACTAATTCGATAAAGTTCTTGCAAAATTGAAAGATAAATTTCTGTGGTCTGCCCTAAATGCTCAAGAACATGACTCAATAAAATTTGATCAACACTATTGTCGTCGAAATCCCATGGAAAAACTTCTAAATCCTGAATTTTATCAGGTTGACATCCAGCTTCTTTATCAACATTCAGATATCCATCCATACGAGCATCCCCGCAACCAAGATTTAAACGCATATAATAATCCTTATATTTAATCCAAACTAAATATTTGGTTACATCTCCATCACATTCAAAAAGAAATGCTCACAATTCGAAAATATAAACTCCTATACCTTGCTCACTTATAAATAAAACTATTAACGACACCAATAAAATCAGGGCCAAAATCCCTCAGTTTAGCTGCACCAACCCCATGAATCTCTGCAAAGGCAATTTCATCTTTTGGCTTATAGTGTGCCATATCTTCAAGAGAACGGTCTGAAAAAATCATATATGGAGGCACTCGGCGTTTTCTGGCAAGTTCCGTTCGTTTTTCTTTTAACTCCAAAAGCAATTCAGCTTGCCCAACGCTTACATTCTGGGAAACAAATTTCCTTGAGTTTTTAACTTTTTTTCCCTTAATAGTGGAGATCAAATCACTTCGATAATTAAAAAATCGATCACCTTCCAAAATTTCTTGACCTTTTGGAAGTAGGCTCAACCCCCCATATCCAGCAACATCAAGATTCAAATACCCCCCAGCAACCAACTGGCGTAAAATCGTTCTCCACGTGTTTTTATCAACGTCACGCCCAATTCCATATGACGGTAGTTTCTCATGTTTAAAGGAGCGAATTTTTTCTGTATTTGCGCCACATAAAACATCAATGACATGTGCTTGGCCAAACAATTCACCTGTTTGCAAAACCACGGTCAATAATTTTTGTGCTGCTTGGGTGCCGTCCTTCATTTCAGGGGGCTGAAGACAAATATCACAATTATCACAACCCGATTTTGCCATTTGCATCTCGTTAAAATAACCTAGTAAAGCATGTCTTCTGCATTCGGAAGACTCGCAATAAGATATCAGCGCATCTAGGCGTTTATGTTCGCGCCGCTTGTGGTTCGAATCTCCACCACCTTGTTCAATAAAAACTCGGCGCATGCGCAAATCGTCTAAACCATAAAACATATTCGCAACAGCATGTTTGCCATCACGGCCAGCTCTACCAACCTCTTGATAATAGGTTTCAATATTTCCGGGCATGTCCATATGCACCACAAAACGTACATCTGGTTTGTCAATTCCCATACCAAAAGCTATCGTCGCGACAATAATCATCCCTTCTGTATCCGTTATAAAAGCAGTTTGAGTTTGTGCACGACGATCAGAAGTCATTCCCGCATGGTACGCTAATGCAGTGTAACCATTTTCTAACAAAAATTCCGCTGTTTTCTCTGTTTTAGCGCGAGACAAGCAATAAATAATTCCACTTTCACCAGAGTATTCTTTAAGAAAATCCAGCAATTGTTTTTTTGCATTAACCCTCATTGTTACGCCAAGGTTTATGTTTGGACGGTCAAAACCAGATACAAAAACTTTACCCCTGCCACCAAATAATTGATTAACAATATCTTCTTGAGTGGATTTGTCAGCGGTGGCGGTTAAAGCAGCAATTGGCACATCTGGAAAAATATCTCTAAGCTTGGCTAAAGCTTCATAATCTGGCCTGAATGAAGGACCCCAACGAGACAAGCAGTGGGCCTCGTCAATTGCAAACAAGGAAATAGGAAGACCAACCAAAGCCTTAACCATACGCTGCGCCATCAAACGTTCTGGGGCTAAATATAAAAGTCTTACCTCGCCTTTGACAACTCGATTCCAAACAACAATATTTTCTTCCCTCGTCCGAGACGAATTGATGGTCTCTGCCTCGACGCCTAACAACTTCAGTGCAGATACCTGGTCTTCCATTAAGGCAACCAGCGGAGAGACCACGACAGTTAATCCTCCGTGAATCAAAGCGGGTATTTGGAAACAAACTGATTTACCTGAACCTGTCGGCATAACTGCTAACGTATTAACTTTTTTAATTAGTGCTTCTATAACTTCTAATTGGCCATGGCGAAATGTTTCATAACCAAATATATTATTTAAAATTTTATTAGGCATTTGCTATCTAATCAATTCATTGCGGCTGAACGAATTGCATCCGGGTTAAATGGCATTCGGCGAAGACGAAGACCTATTGTATTATATATAGCATTAATAATAGCACCACCTGTAGGTCCAGAGCTTGCCTCTCCCACGCCGAGAAACGGTTCGCCCGGGCAATCCATTAGTGTGGTTTCAATTTTGGGAATATTATTAAAACTGAGAATAGGGTAACTATCCCAATCCCTGCTTGTAATTCCCCCACTATCAAACATAACTTGCTCCATCAGAGACCAACTAGCGGCCTGAATTACTCCTCCCTCCAGTTGAGCCGTTAAGCCATCGGGATCAACAACCTCTCCGGCATCAGCAACAACCCATGCGCGATGCAATAATACTTCTGCGGCATCATTAACTTCCACTTCAATTCCTACGGCACAATACGCCGCAGAATTTTTATACTGGGCGAAAGCCATACCAGCTCCAAACCCCTCCGGAATACCTGCTTTCTCAGTCGACATCCTCTTGCCAAGTGTCTCGATAACATCTATGGCTTTTTCATCATCGAGATGATTCAAACGAAATTGAATGGGCGAAATATTTCCCGCTTCAGCAAGTTCATCCATAAACGATTCTAAAGCTGATACATTGGCAAAAGCTCCAAGAGTACGCAGAGCTGATACCCTCAACGGTAAATCACGTACTAAATTTTTTACTAATCGAGGATTTGGAAAATTATATAATGGTTCCAAGTTCCTATGGATACCTACATGGGGTCCCATCGTCGGTGGCATAATTGGCCAATCCAAAGAGTTTTCCTGAAAATGAGTTGACAATAATTTTTCAGCAGGAGACCCCAAACGACCTGGTGCGGGACGCCCCATATGAGTATCACTATAACTTTCATGGGACCAAGCAACAACTTTACCATCTTTTCCCAAACTAGCCTGCATTTTGCAGACCATTGCCGACCCATAAGGTTCCCACGCATGTTCATCATCTCTTGTCCATTTTAATAAAATCGGTTTACCCGGAATAGCTCGGGCTATTAGACCAGCTTCATAAGCGGCATCATCTGCACCATTATGTCCATAACATCCTGATCCCGGAACAAACACAATATGTATATCATCGAGCTCCATCCCAAGTGCCTCAGCCATTGCATCGCGAAGCGGATAAACACCCTGGTTATGCGTCCAAACTGTTAACTTATTTTTCTCAAAAAGTGCGCATCCTGCAGAAGGCCCGATTGACCCATGCATGTGGTAAGGCTTTTCAAAACGAGCCGATAGAGAGACACTAGATTCACCAAATGAATCTCCGACTGGCATTACAGGCTCATCAATAGGCACCCCTCCGGGAGCAACAGGCAAACTAATCCGTTCATTTGATGTTAACGCATCAAATATTTCTTTTGTTGGCAAACCATCTTTTAAATCCCATTTTGCTGAAGCGGCCACTCGCTTGGCTGCCTTGACCGCAGCATACTCATCCTGGGCGGCAACAGCTAAAAAACTACCATCACGTATCATTCGAATATTACTTTCAATTAGACGTGAAATTAACTGGTCATCCAAACTCTCTAGCTCAGCCAGATAATGAGGTGGCCTAACCAAACGTGCGTGCAGCATATCGTCTAAAACCATATCATGAATATAAGCCATTTCTCCTGTCATGATACTTACCATGTCTTTTGCCATAACACGGGTTCCAACAAACTTATGTTGGTCGGGGGTTTTAATTTTTATTCCCTCATCAACGGGAACGTTAAATTTCTTTTCTGACATCAATTCCCAGTATGTAATTGATTTATTTGAACTTCGGGACTGTATCAGGCCATCATCTATATCCAAATATTGGATATCGACATCCAATCTTTTAGCTGCCATTTTTAGCATAAATTCTCGTGCTGTTGCACTAGCTAGTCGTATTGCCTTACCCGAATGTTGCATGGACATGCTACCAGCTGTAAACCCTTCATTAGGATCAATACCCGTTTCAGTTCGCTTAACATCAATGCGATCATAATCTACATTAAGCTCTTCTGCTGCAATGAGAGCTAGAGCTGTCGAAATGCGTTGGCCAATATCAACTTTCCCAGTATGGAGGAGTATGCGACCATCGCTAACCAATTCAATCCATTGATCAACATTAGGTTGCAAATCAATACTTGGATGTTTGGCCATCTTTTCCTCCTTCACAAATTAATCGGTCGATAGCGTTAAGAATCCGACGGTGAGAACCACACCGGCACAAATGATCATTTAAAGCTAGTTGGATCTCTTTATTGCTGGGCTTAGGGTTTTGATTCAATAAAGCTGTCGTGGCAACCACGATCCCAGCGGTGCAATAACCACATTGAGCCGCTCCTTCTGCTATAAAAACTCTCTGTACTGAATTCAACTCCCCATCTTTAGACAGACCTTCAATGGTAACAATCTTATTTTCACAGAATTCAGAAGCTGCGCGAACACATGAATTCACTGCCTCGCCATCCACCAAAACAACACACGCCCCGCACTGCTCCTGTCCACACCCTAATTTTACTCCAAACAAGCCGAGATGATTTCGGAGAATGAAAATAAGCGGTGTATCGAGCTCTGCGTCAATCTGATGTGTTATTCCATTGACGTTGAGATTGAAAGACGACATTTCAAAAAAACCCGCAATTTAAAATATAAAAAACTAACATATTAGATTTTTTTTCCACAATAAACAAAGCCTAGATATTCGAAAAGAGATAAAATTCATAAACAAAACGTGTGTAATCTATAAAACCCGGCCAACAATCAGAAAATATGAAAAAAACTTGCCCATAACCTTTCAACTTACCCAGTCTCAAAATTAATGGTTTCTTTTGCCCTAGTTTCTGAGCTAGTATTTTCTTGATCAATAGAACCAAGAAATGAAGATCCTGATGTACAATAATATAAAAAAAAAAGAATTATTTAGGGTTGAGAATTCAAAAGCCAATCACGCTTACCAGAACGATCGAGATGTAACTCGACAAGCTTACAAACCAAAATCTCGGATGTTTGGTGCTGTTGATTTGGGCACTAACAATTGCCGGTTACTGATAGCCCGACCAAAAAATAAAGGATTTCATGTAACAACATCATACTCGCGCATCGTTAGGTTAGGTGAGGGATTGTTTAATAATGGTTTTCTTTCCGAACTCGCCATGGATAGAACGATTGCGGCGTTAAACACGTGTTCAAAAAGACTCAACTCATTTGACAATATAAAATCTCGAAGCATTGCTACAGAAGCCTGTCGTCGTGCAGAAAACTGTGATGAATTTATCACTCGTGTTGAAAAAGAAACTGGCCTTAAATTAGAAATAATCACTAGCAACGAAGAGGCACGGCTCGCTCTTCGAGGGTGCCAAAGTCTCTTAAACCCGACCCAAACATATGCAATTGTTTTTGATATTGGTGGAGGAAGCACCGAAATAATATGGGCAAAAAAAGGACTTGAACATTATGATATCCTTGATGTTCTCTCCCTTCCATTTGGTGTCATCTCGCTCATAGAAAATATAGGAAATTCAGTAACTAATAGAGATCATTATATGAAAATGGTCAGTTATGTTTCATTAAATCTTCCGCATTTCTGCAACCGCAATGATATCAGAAGAAAAATTAAAGAACAAAATGTCCAAATGCTTGGCACATCGGGAACAATAACAACATTAGGAGCCGTCCACCTCAACTTAAGTCGCTATGATCGCTCTATGATCGATGGACTTAATCTTAAATTTTCCGATCTAAATGAAATCATAATTAAGTTAACAGAAATGGGTTTTGAAAATCGAAAGAAAATTCCCTCTATCGGTAACGAGCGGGCAGAACTAATTTTTCCCGGCTGTGCGATTTTAGAAGCAATATGCAAAAGGTGGCCAATTGGTGAACTGCGTGTCGCCGACCGGGGTTTGCGTGAAGGAATGTTGTTAGAATTGATGATTGAGAGTGGTATACCAGTTACTGGTAATCCAGCTGCAAACACCCTGAGAAAAGATAAAATAAGAATTTAGGGGCGAGTAATGAGTAAAACCCCAATTAGGAAAAAAAATCAAAGAAATAAAAAAGCCTCACCTGGTAGAGCTGGACGAAACTTAACTGTGCGAGTCAAAACAGCTCGAGGGCGCAAACTGTCTTCCACAAAGTGGCTACAACGTCAACTTAACGACCCATATGTGGCAGCCGCTAAGCGCGCAGGACTAAGATCTCGAGCAGCATACAAGCTCGAAGATCTCGATAAGAAATTCAGGTTTCTTAAATCAAATATGCGTGTAATTGAATTGGGTGCTGCCCCTGGGGGCTGGACCCAAATTTTAGTAAATCGGCTCGGCACAGAAAGAACTGGAACAGAAAGTAAAATCATCGCAATAGATCTTCAAGAGATGACACCTATCAATGGCGCCGAAATCCTTCAGCTAGATTTTATGAGCACCAATGCTGTGAAAATTATAAAAGAAGCTCTTGGTGGTAACGCAGACGCTATTTTGAGTGATATGGCTCCAAAAATTACCGGTCATCCTGCCACAGATCATATACGTATCATGAATCTCACAGAGGCCGCATATAATTTTGCCAAAGAAATCTTGACGCCGGGAGGCTGCTTTGTTTCAAAGGTATTCCAAGGAGGTACTGAAAAAGAATTGCTTGATGATATGAAACTTTCATTTGGCCACGTCCGCCATGCCAAACCACCTTCGAGCAGAGCTGGGTCAGCTGAAATGTTCGTTGTTGCCCAAAACTATCGCAAAAACTAGCTGACTTTATATAGTACAATACTCGCTTGGCTTTATGAAATTTCTCTATATGATTAGGCGCCAATTCTACTAACGAAATGGCGCGAAATTCATGGAGATATTAGACGGCCTAACCTTTGATGATATCTTGCTTGAACCTGCAGCTTCTGACGTCTTGCCCGCCCATACCAATGTTCAAACACAACTTACGAAAACAATCAAACTTGGTATTCCTTTGCTATCAGCAGCAATGGATACTGTGACAGAAAGTACATTAGCAATTGCAATGGCTCAGGCAGGCGGAATTGGGGTCATTCATAAAAACTTAGATCCAGCAGAGCAAGCTGCTGAAGTACAAAAAGTCAAGAAATTCGAATCGGGTATGGTCATTAACCCAATAACAATTGAACCAACCGCAACTTTATCCAAGGCGATAAATTTGATGGAACAGCATGGGTTTTCTGGATTTCCAGTTGTTGAGCACCGAGGGAATAAATTAGTCGGTATTTTAACTAATCGTGATGTGCGATTTGCAACTGACCCAAAACAACAAGTTAAGGAATTAATGACCCAAGATAGTAAGGTCAAACCTCTGGTTACTGTTAATGAGGGGGTCGCCCTAGAGGAAGCTAAACGCCTTCTTCACAAATATAGGATTGAGAAACTTGTCGTCGTAGATGAAAATTTTTCTTGTGTTGGTCTGATCACTGTTAAGGATATAGAAAAGGCCCAAGCGTACCCAAATGCATGCAAGGATAGTAAAGGTCGCTTACGTGTTGCCGCTGCAACGGGCGTAGGAGATAAAGGTTTTGAGCGCGCAGAGGGTTTATTGGATGCAGACGTTGATGTTATCGTTGTTGATACAGCGCACGGCCATTCTTCAGGTGTATTAAAATCAGTAAAAAAAATTAAAAAACTCAGCAATAATGTACAAATTCTGGCTGGTAACATAGCGACTGCAGACGGAGCAAAAGCACTTGTCGATGCCGGGGCAGATTGTGTTAAAGTTGGTATCGGGCCAGGAACGATATGCACAACTCGTATGATTGCCGGCGTCGGCGTACCACAATTCACCGCTATCATGGAAGCAGCTAACGTCTGCAAGGAATCAGAGATTCCCGTTATCGCGGATGGCGGCATTAAGTACTCGGGTGACATAGCTAAAGCTATCTCAGCTGGAGCAAACTGCGTAATGATCGGGTCTCTATTTGCAGGTACCGAAGAAAGCCCTGGAGACGTTTTTCTATATCAAGGACGATCATATAAATCTTATCGTGGCATGGGGTCCTTAAGTGCCATGGCGAGAGGCTCAGCTGATCGTTATTTCCAAGAAGAAATTTCGGGGGATCAGAAGTTTGTGCCTGAAGGAGTAGAAGGTCGCGTGCCCTATAAAGGTCGGGTTATTGATATTATACAACAATTAGTTGGCGGTCTTCGATCTTCGATGGGCTATACCGGCAATACAACAATCCCTGACATGCAGAATAACTGTCGGTTCCGAAGAATCACGGCTGCTGGACTGCGAGAAAGTCATGTACACGACGTTACAATCACTCGTGAAGCTCCTAATTACAGGTTAGATGGTTGAGCATTTATGACTCCAGGAGCAAGGATCGCCGGAGCCATAGAGATTCTTGAGAAAATTGAGCTTTCTCGCTCACCAGCTGAAGATGTCGTCGCTTCTTATTTTCGAAGTCGTCGTTATATTGGGTCTAAAGATCGTCGAAGCATCTCAAAACAGGTATATGGAACTCAACGCCGGAAGGCTCGCATTGACTGGTTAAGTGGTATTCAAATACCACGAATACGGGTAATAGTTGATCTTTTCCTGATAAAAAAACTTTCATTAAAAGAAATTATCTTATTATTCAATGGTAAAGGCTATTCTCCTGAAAGTTTAGCCAAAATTGAAATTGAACTTCTGGAAAAGATTTCGGAAAAGTGTTTCGATAACGAGCCTTATCCACCCCAAATCAAAGCTGAAGTTCCTGGTTGGATTGCCAACATATTGATGCCGTACTGGGGGAACGAATTCCAGAAAGAGGCGTCGGCATTAAATCAACCAGCGAGCATCAATCTGAGAGTTAATACGATTAAAGGTAGTTGTGCTCGCACTCTGAAAATGCTGCATAAAGATAAAATTGAAGCCAACCCAACGGAGTTTTCACCGTTAGGTTTAAAAGTTAAAAATCGGGTTAATCTCCGAAATTCACTAGCCTTTAAAGAAGGGTTTGTTGAAATTCAGGATGAAGGGTCCCAAATCATATCTGCGTTGGTCGAAACCAAACGGAATTTAAAAACCATAGATCTTTGCGCAGGTAGCGGAGGTAAGACCCTAGCGTTAGGCGCCGCTATGAAAAATGGGGGAACATTAATTGCCTGTGATGTCGATTCAAAACGATTAAAAAAATTAAAACCGCGGCTAGCGCGTAGCGGCTTGACAAATATCACAAAACACCATCTCTTAGGCAGTAATGATGTATTTTATAAGGATCATAGATCCTCAGCAGAACGCGTGCTAATTGATGTTCCTTGCTCTGGTTCCGGGGCCTGGCGGAGAACTCCTGCACAAAAATGGCGATTAACTGCCACCCAACTAAAGGAAGTTATTGCGCAGCAACAGAAAATCATGCAACAAGCGGCTAATCTGGTTGCTAAAAGAGGTCGCCTAATCTATTCGACATGCTCGGTTCTACCCGATGAAAATGAAAAACAAATAAGTTGGTTTTTACGAAAACACTCAAATTTTAGAGCACTCTCCATTTCCGAGATTTGGCAGCGGGTTTTTGATATGAGATGCCCCAACAACGCTTTAGTTGATAGCAATTACCTTTCCTTAACCCCAGCACGCCATAATACTGATGGCTTTTTCACTGCTGTGTTGGAGAAAACTAATACCTAATATTCGACCCGCTGTACAAAATGACGCCGAAGCCATAGCCAATGTCTATGTTGACACCTGGCGGTCAACCTACGCTGGGATTTTGCCAGATAAAGTTTTAGTCGAAATGTCAACTGAACGTCAAATGGTTATGTGGGCTCGAGCGATCAAACACGTTGGTGGGCCTGCAGAAGAGAAAATCTTAGTTATTGAAGATGAAAAAGCTGGAATTATTGGTGTAAGCAGCTGCGGCTTCAATAGAGATCGAAAAAGTTCATTCGAGGGCGAAATTTATACACTTTATGTTCATCCAGATTACCAAAACAAAGGCTACGGACAAAGAATGCTCGCAGGTCTATTTAGAATCTTGATTGACCAAGGGTATACTGGAGCAATTATTTGGGTATTAAGCTTAAATCCATCACGTTTCTTTTACGAAGTTATGGAAGGCAAACGAATTGGTGAGCGCGAGGAAAAGTTATGGGGCACTGTTGTGCGAGAAATTGCCTACGGCTGGCCTGATCTGGAAGCAGCGTTGAAATCGGGTAGACTTGGTTTGAATTAAGAAATAATTCGAATTCTCTTTAATTGAATTAGAATTATATATTTTATTAGAATAATCGGATCATATTTTCGACCAGATTTAATTTCTCTTCCAATTGGAAACCCACTAAGGTAATAGAGGTTATATGTCAGACCGAATTTTAATTATTGATTTTGGTTCGCAACTCACACAGCTTATTGCTAGGCGTGTACGTGAAAGTGGTGTTTACTCTGAAGTACGCCCCTTCAATAAAATTACCAAACAAAGAATTATCGAGTATAATCCAAAGGGGATTATACTCTCCGGTGGACCAGCTTCAGTCACAGAAATTGACACTCCACAAATACCCCGTGAAATCTTTGATATGGGCCTTCCTATACTGGGTATCTGTTATGGACAACAAACTATGGTCGATCAACTTGGCGGTACGGTTGAGAACTCAAGAGAGAGAGAATTTGGTCGATCTACACTGAATATCATTTCTGATTGCAATTTGTTTCAAGACATTTGGACTATTGGTAACAAAGAACAAGTATGGATGAGCCACGGCGATCGGGTAAAGGTATTACCTGATGGCTTCAAAGTTGTCGGCACTTCTGAGAACGCACCTTATGCTGCAATAGCGGACGACAAGAAAAAATTTTACGCTGTTCAGTTTCATCCTGAAGTTATCCATACTCCTGACGGATCCGCATTATTAAAGAACTTTACCAACGTGATTGCCGGCTGCGAAAGCAAATGGTCGATGGCTGCTTTTAAAGAACAGGAAATTGCAAATATTCGTGCTCAAATAGGTAATGAAACGGTTATCTGTGGCCTTTCTGGAGGTGTTGATTCTTCTGTCGTTGCGATTTTGCTACACGAAGCTATTGGTCCACAACTGACTTGTGTCTTTGTTGACACCGGTATGATGCGACTAAACGAAGCTACAGAAGTTGTTAGTTTATTCAAAGATCACTATAATATTCAATTAATCCATCGCGATGCTGGTGATTTATTTATAGACAAATTAAATGGGATATCTGACCCAGAAACAAAACGAAAGATCATTGGATCAACATTCATTGATGTTTTTGAAGAAGAAGCAAATAAGATAGGCGGAGCAAAATTCCTCGCACAAGGTACGCTCTATCCAGATGTGATCGAAAGTGTTTCATTCCATGGAGGACCAAGTGTTACCATAAAATCACACCATAATGTTGGTGGTCTACCTGATCGGATGGATATGGAATTAGTAGAGCCTTTGCGAGAATTATTTAAAGACGAGGTTCGTAGATTAGGCGAGGAACTAGATTTGCCAGAAAAATTTGTCTCCCGTCATCCTTTTCCGGGGCCAGGCCTTGCTATCCGTCTACCGGGAGGCGTTACACGAGAAAAAATAAAAATTCTCCAGCGTGCAGATTCAATCTACCTTGATGAAATCCGAAAGGCCGGTCTATACAATGAAATTTGGCAGGCTTTTGCCATTTTACTTCCCGTCCAAACAGTAGGTGTAATGGGAGATGCTCGAACTTACGACTATGCCTGTGCTTTACGCGCGGTTACTTCAACAGATGGAATGACAGCAGATTTTTACCATTTTGACATGGACTTTCTAGGCCGTGTTACTAACCGTATTATTAATGAGGTCAAAGGAATAAATCGTGTAGTTTATGATATCACTTCAAAACCTCCTGGCACGATTGAGTGGGAGTGACTAAATTATCGTTTAATATCAATATGTTAGGTAGATTTTTATGAATGATATAATCGAATTCAAGAAATGGATGGAGTTAAGTACCGATCTGTCAGAAAAGTCTATGAAGAATTACACTGGTGGAGTAAAGAAGATTGAGGCAGATCTTCTGGAACTCAATCTGACTAACCAAAATCAAGCGCCGCGCGATGTGTAACTAGTGTTCAGCTAGGTCATTGATCTATATAAATATTGGTAGATCGTGGTGAGCAGCAACGCGTGGCAGTGAGTTACACGAAAGTTACACGGTGCTATTGAGGTGGTTCTAAGTCTTTGAGATACATGAATCTTGAGACCGAGTTACTAGTGAGTGGGAATAATCGTTTGATATCAATAACTATAGAATTCATACTATTTGAAATGTTTAATTGGGTTCATTTCATAGCAGCAGTTTTGGCAATTATGCTTGGTATGATAAATTTGGTTTCAGAGAAAGGAACACCTCAACATCGGATGGTTGGATGGTTTTAGTTAATAATAATGAGTTTTTGACAGTTCCCTCGTTCTGGATACGGGAAATAAATGACGGTGACTTCAGTTGGATTCACCTACTCACTATTTGGACAATAATTAATATGGGAATCGCTATTATAAATATCAAGAAAGGTTATGTCAGAACGCATGCAGGTTTCATGGCAGGGACGATGTTAGGAACAGTTATAGCAGGTATATTTGCTATTATGCCGGGAAGGTTTATAAATTCACTTATTGGTTATTAATGAATAATCGGAGAACTATTGATTTGCTATAATCCTCCATAGTTTCAAAGTATTTTCAAACTAAGATAAACCTGATAAAAAAGGGGAAACGCTATAAAAGTATTACCGCTTTAGATGAACTAATCATATATTAGCAGAAAAGGATTATGTTTTGTAAGTTATGGCAGTAAGGGTTATACAACGATAAGCAAACAGCGGATACGGGTGGCAATACATTAGCGAAAATAGAAAAATCCTTTATCACCTAAATGAAGAGATAAAATTGACGATAAAGAGGCAAAAAATTATCTAGCTGTGTGCGTTTTTTGTATCCTAAAGAAAGCTATTGAAGTTCTTGAGAAAACGACCCAGGAATTAATGTTAAGCCATGAGAATTAATTATCTTTCCAAAATATATAGCACACAAGAGCGTCCTTTGACCAATTACCCTTATCTGTTGGCAAAAAGGCTTACGGTTTTTCATGGAATCGATCCGGGGAGCAAGATGCTTGAAATTGGTACTGGGCGTGGAGAAGTAGCGAAATCATTTAACTCTATGGATATTGATGTTACAGCGCTAGATCGAGATGAAACCTTCCGTAAAGACCTCGAAAATATCGGTATTAACTTCGTTTGCCATGATGTGTTTGAGGGACCCCTTCCATTTGAAGATAATAGTTTTGACATAGTCTATACAAAGAGCTTTCTTGAACACTTGCCAAACCCGGAAGAATTAATAATCGAATGCTATCGTGTTCTAAAGCCTGATGGAAAGGTTTTGAACTTAGTGCCTGATTGGGAATCTAACTATAAAATATTTTTCGACGATCCTACGCATAAGACGCCTTTTACTACTGAAACGATTCGGAATCTTTATTTAATGTGTGGTTTTAAACCGGGCATAATCCAACGCATTCGGCAGCTTCCTATAACCTGGAAATATTCATTTTTAAAGATTCCACTTGATATTATTGCTCTTTTTGTGCCGGTACGAACAAGAAACAAGTTTCTACGCTGGACCCGTGAACTCATGATAGAGAGTGTGGGAATAAAAAAAGATTAATTTTATAAAGTAATCTTGTTAAAGTTATAACTAGCTGTGATTGACTATTTTCAAAGTTCTTAAAGAGACTAAAATACAGCTGAAGGTGATCAAGTAAAGAAGTTTAATTATATTTCATATATTACATAGGGTCTAATAATAACACTTTTTTCAATCTTTAATTGCTCGTATTTAATAAATGTTATTTATAAATATAAATCATGATAAATAAAATCAATTTAGAAATACGGGAAGCCCTATAAATGGCTAAAGACCCTCGAAAAAAGCACGCTCCGCAACTGTTCGACTATTATGCAATGAAGGTTGAATGGTTGCCGACTTTGACGTTCACCAACGCTGCCCGATGGCGCTCCAACGTATTGAATACCGATGAGTTCGCTTTTCGCCATTCCTATACCGGTGAAGGGAGATTGCTGACAATTTCAAAAGATGCGTCATTGCCCTGTAATATTATATTGGGTGGATCAACTGCCTGGGGTTGTGGGGCCACAAGCGATTATCATACGATATCTTCGCGCTTAATGTCGCACACTGGCCAAACGTGTTGGAATCTAGGTGTCCGCGGATATTCTAGTACCCAAGAGTTGCTTTGTTATCATACATATAGGCATCTATTCAAGAATGTGCGGAACGTTATATTATTTTCCGGTGTAAATGATCTTGCTCTTTACTTTTTTAACAAAAAATACCCGTCATATGGTGGAGGAGTATATTACTGGACACATTTACTCAGGGGCGTGATACCCGATACTACTTTTTACAACCGATTGAAACGTTATTTCCTTCGTGGCATGAGTAAAGGAGATGTCGACTTACCTAAAATCAGTCTGGTAAATGCTATTTGTCGACGACTTAAAAATGACCCGAGTGGACTTCCTATGTTACCGGAACCTTCCGTCGCCATAGAAACGATCGAGGATCATTTTGCGCAAAAAGATCTTATCTTGCACGCCATAGAGAACAATTTCAGAACATGGGCTGCCCTAGCAAAATACGATGGGTTCAGGTTTGTCTATATTTTGCAACCTTTGGCGACGTGGATTGACCGTATACAGACGGAAGAAGAGCAGGAATTGTTCGAATATATTCACAAGCTTGGCAACTCAAAGCGTGTTCATGTCGACTCTATGAATATTGAGATTTATCAATGGTTTACAGGCGCTCTAAGAGAAATATGTGCAAAATATAAAATTGAATTTCACGATATGAATGCGCTGTTTGCTGCAAGTCCGGATAAAAATGACTGGTTGTTTGTTGATCGCGTCCATTTGTCAGACAAAGGTTATAACTTGGTTGCAAAACAAATTGCAGAGAATATTTTGTGAGTTTATGGTTATATGTGGGAGTTGCGTGTAAAAATTAATCTTATAAATGGAGTGAGTTATTTTTAATGAGTGGGAGTGAGACCGTTAAATAATATTTTTATTGTCAACATGTTATATTGACCGTCTAACTTAAAAGTAGCGCCAAAGTAATCTATAAACCCCTGAAATACTGAAACTTAAGAACAAGAAATTTGTGATTAAGATATATTATTAGTTGTATCTCAGTTTTTTTGTTTTTAAGTTAATTCTGGGGGCGCAAGTATTGCTTCACCCAAATGATGTAAATTATATATCTCTGATGCAGAGGCCCAGCGTAATTGGCAGATTCTTTCGGCACAAATTAGCGCTTGAGAGGCTTCTTCTTCGGTGTGAATATTTTCAACAGCTAACGCTAACTGTCTCTCTGAATGTTCCTGATCTGCAAGCTCGTGTGCAACAAAAAACTCAATAGCTGGGTCATCACGATTAAAACCATAATGTGCAGTAAGAGCGGGTATCGTAATTTCGTTATTAAGTTGAGGTTGTTGACCCTCTTGTGTGAACAACGCAGCTAGGGCCACCCCTACTGGTTCAACATCTGCTATATATCTATAATAGAGTGTCCGAGCCCACCAGCTTGGGAGCATTTCTGTTGTATCAATTTCTTTCTGACTTAAACCAGCAGCGAGACAAAATTGGTGTATCATATGCATGTGTTCGTGAGGTTCTTCGCCAACTGCAATTTGTGCAACTATTCCCTCTTCTTCAGCTAGGTTTTCCACGCACATTTTTTTTATCTGCGAGTCTCCTTTATTGTAAAGAAGACCAAAAGCCTCAAGCGCCAAAACGACAAATTTAGCATGCATCGCCTGATGAATGCCGAGGATTTTAAGTTTCAGTTTGCCTTTTGCCAATTCCTTAAATAAAGGGTGATTCTTTGTGTGCCACTTATCACGAATTGATATAATTTTTTTACCAATCAAGTTTTTTTCCTTATTTACGCTACCTAGCATTGTGCTACACCCCGTTGATAGTAATAGTCACTCAAATTATACTATAGAGATTCTTGCCTAAACCAAGTTAGATCCAATATTCCTTGGTAAATAATTTCACATAAGTCATGCGCTGTCCAGAGGAGGGAAAGTCGTCTGAACAGACATGTTTACTCCAAAAATCAAATTGTTGGAGTGATAATTCAGATGGTTAGGTTGCGAGAAAGAGGTAATAATCAAACCTAAATTGCAAAGTAACTTCACACTGTTAAAATTATATAACAATATCCGTGTGTTACGTGCGATAATTCATTGAGCGGGTGTGAATATTCCAAATACAAATATTTTAAAAAAATGGCTTATGAGTATTTTTATTGAGTGAAAGTACAGGTCAAAATTTTACAGAAAATAAAGCCGATTGATTCAACAAAAATTCTCTCTTACAGTTACACAGAGTGCTGCACAAGAATTTGGCCTAGATGATACTGGATCTATTAAGGTTGACGAACGCCCCAATCTAACAAATTTGGAACATCGAACATCCAGCAGAACTATCTTACGGAGTTAGGTTTAACTCTCTTAATAGAAGAAATTTTGGAGGAAAATTTGGGTGAATTGACATTGTATCCGGGGCAGGTTTCACTTAATCAGTTGAGTGACATTTACTGGAATGAAAATACCACAAGATTAAGTCCTGATTGCCGTAAGGCTATTGAAGAGTCCTGCAAACAGATTGATATTGCTGCCAATAGTGAGGTTCCAGTTTATGGTGTCAACACTGGGTTTGGAAAACTAGCCAGTATCAAAATTGATCCGTCAGATTCAAAAACCTTGCAGAAAAATTTAATCTTGAGCCATTGCTGTGGGGTAGGCGACCCGGTCCCAAATAGTATTGTTCGATTAATGATGACGCTTAAACTTATATCATTTGGACGCGGTGCTTCTGGTGTACGTTGGGAACTCGTAGAATTGCTCCAACAGATGTTGGAAAAAGGGGTAATGCCCGTAATTCCAGCACAGGGATCAGTTGGTGCTTCGGGAGATTTAGCGCCATTGGCCCATATGACTGCTGCCATGATTGGAGAAGGGAAATCAGAATACGATGGTAAGATTTATCATAGTGCTGATGCTTTGGCCAAAGCTGGATTATCCCCAATCACTCTAGGGCCAAAGGAAGGCTTGGCTCTAATAAACGGTACGCAGTTTTCAACTACTTTTGCGCTAGCTGGTCTTTTTGAAGCCTGGCATGCTGCGCAAAACTCATTAATAACATCAGCAATGTCGACCGATGCTATCATGGGGTCTACGGCACCAACACAACCAGACATTCACGCCTTACGTGGTCATCGTGGGCAGTGTGAAGCAGCTAGTAGCATTAGAGCTCTACTAACTGGATCTGAAATACGTGATAGCCATATAGAAGGAGACACTAGAGTTCAGGATCCTTATTGCATTCGCTGCCAGCCACAAGTGACAGGTGCAGCTATGGACGTACTGCGTCAAGCTTCCACTACCTTGAAAATTGAAGCCAATGCAGCAACTGATAATCCCCTTGTATTAACAAAATCCAACCGCATTGTTTCTGGAGGTAATTTTCATGCTGAACCAGTTGGCTTTGCTGCCGATATGATCGCACTTGCCATCGCTGAAATTGGTGCGATTTCTCAACGCCGTATAGCATTAATGGTGGATCCTACTTTGAGTCATAATCTTCCACCATTTCTAACACCAGAACCAGGTTTGAATTCAGGATTGATGATGGCAGAAGTTACCGCTGCTGCTCTAATGAGCGAGAACAAACACCTTGCCAACCCGTGTGTCACAGATAGCACCCCAACCAGCGCAAACCAAGAAGACCATGTATCAATGGCGGCTTACGGTGCACGCCGCCTACTGAGAATGACAAAGAATCTAAATAATATTCTGGGTGTTGAACTAATTTGTGGGGCACAGGGTATTGAATTCAGGGCGCCATTAAAAACAAGTAATCCATTAAATTCAGTATTAGCACGCTTACGTGTTGACATTGCAACTATCCAAAATGATCGCTATCTTGCTTCAGATCTCGCTCGAGCAGCAACATTAGTTTCATCAAATGCTATTATTGATGCAGCCAAAATCAATTTTCCAGAAATAGCAGCATGAACTCGGTTGATGCTTAAACGGGAAATCGTCCGATTATGTTGGGTCAAGCGCATGGGTACATCCCAAACCACTTAGATGAAAAAAAATCTTCCTAAAAGTTTCAACCTGGAAGAGAGGAGTTTGAACTAAAATATTGGAAAAATTATAACAAAAACTGTTACCTATCTGTACTTTTATTGACTGGAGTACAACGTTAATTACAATGTTAGCCAACAACGGAATCAAAATCCGTGTTATTTCTATATTAGCCTCGCACAAACGTTTAAAACTATACAGCGTTAATTATTACAAATGCCCATAGACTTTTCGCTCTTATACTATTTTATTCCCATTTTTTTTGCCATATCTATAACTCCTGGCCTCTGTATGACGCTCGCCTTAACAATGGGCATCACCATCGGAATCAGAAATACAATGAAAATGATGGCAGGTGAACTTATTGGTGTTTTGGTTGTAGCGGGTACAGCAGTCATTGGTGGTGGAGCAATCATTTCGTCATACCCAGCCGCCCTTCTTCTATTCAAATATTGCGGAGGAATATATTTAGTTTTTATAGGTTATCAAATGATAAATTCCAGAGGGGCGTTGGCATTAAATTTTGATGGAACTCACTCATTTGAAATTAAGTTTATCAAATTATCTGTTCAAGGGTTCATAACAGCTGTCGCCAATCCTAAAGGGTGGGCATTCTTTATCGCGATAGTACCTGCTTTTATTAATTACGAAGTCACCCTTTTACCTCAAATGTCAGCTCTTTTGATAATTATATTAATAATAGAATTTATTTCTTTGATGATATATGCAATTGGAGGACAGGCACTAGCAATGATGCTGAAAAAACAAAACAATACTCGATTAATAAATCGTGTTGCTGGTCTCCTAATGATAGGTGTTGGTATTTGGTTAGCGCTTAGCTAATTTTTTTTTCGATTAATAAACTGCAATAATTTTTCACTAAGGATCCCCTAGAATTAAATTAGATTAGCAATATTAAAATTAAATCAAGTATTTCGAATTTTTTCTACATTAACGAAGCTAAAATTTTCTCGGGGGCTGGGGGTTATTTTTTGGATTGCTGTCTATAAGAGTTAAGTCCTCTATTAAACTTTTTTCATGGAGGGGTAACAGGCTATTATGCAGTGATCTTGCCAATTTTTCCTTATATACCTGCGAATCTTCAGTATAGAAGGCGAAAGACTTAATATGTTTTTTTCGTTTTTCTGGATCTTCTATGACTTTCTTCGTCCAATCATATAGAGGATATTCTTCGAACACATTTGATTCTGCTTCTGCACAATAGTCACAGAATGCGTCGTAAGTACAAACGGGAAAAGTACCATACTTGCTTGCTATCCTGTATATTTCTTTAGATGTACCTTCTAGCTTTCCTGCCCTCAATACATTGGAAAGCTCTTCGCTTACCTTTATGCGTACCTGATATAACCACTCATCTATCAATATCTTGACCCATTTATTTTCGAATTTCTCATTATTTATTAACTCATCTACAATTAACGGCTTTAGAGAGACAATTCTCACAGATACAGTCTTTTAAATTTTCATCAATTACCTTTTGTTCTATCGTCATACACCAACAACCAACCTCACTATTGCTGTCACACATAAAGTTAGTATGGCAAACTTCACAAATTAACTGCCTTCCACTTCGGTTTTTCAAATCATCAAATTCCAAGATTTTACAATTCTGATGCTGCATTTTGGTGGTTAATTCTTAGAATCATCTCCTTTCATCAACAAACCTAGGAGCTTTAATACTGGTTTCAAAGAGTTTGGCAAGCTCGCCGGGCTTCTGTAAATCAATTATTGGAGATACTTCAAATACCTTTTTTATCTCTGATCCAACCTGTTTGGAAATTTTTTCTTCATCAAGACCTCTTTTAACCTCTATTTTAACCCTGATTAATTCCAAATCATCATCTCCGGTCTCCAAAATTGCTTGAAAGTCATTGATTTCCGCATTCCCAAACATAAAATCCTCAAACTCTGTATGGTTAAGATTAACACCACGTATCTTGAAAAAACCGGTTGTACGTGCAGCATGCCGGATCATAGGGAACAGGTCGCCGATCCGACCTTTACTCTTACCACGACCAATCATCTGAACGATATCTCCTGAGTTCCACCGCAAAAATGGTGTTGCATTATTAGTAAAAAGCGGCGTTACACAAAATGCTCCTGTCTCTCCTTCATTCAGGACTTTACTGGACTTCTCATCTATCACTTCACAATAATACATGTCAGACCATATATGAATTCCATCATGTTCACTGCTTTCGCATCCCATCAGGCCCGCTTCACTCATACCAAATACGTCAAAAACTTCAGCCCCCCAGCGGTGTCCCAGTTTTTCTCTTTTTGCGTCCGAAAGTGTCTCTGCTGAGCAAATGACAATTCGAACCGAACTTTTGGAAAGGTCTATGCCATTATTGTCGGCAATATTAGCAAGATGAAGCGCAAAGCTGGACATTGAAATTAATACCGTGGGTTTCAGGGTAAGTATTAAATCAATTTGCGCCTCCGATGGCACTGAATTTCCAGCACCCACCCAATTCATACCCACGTTCTTCTGATGAGCACTGCGTGCCCAAATTTGCCCGGCTGGATGGATACCCAACGGAAATGAAATATGGCATAAATCTTGTGAATCAATGCCAATAGCTGGAAAAGTCCTGGCCCAACTTTCTAGTCCGTAATTTACATCCTCAAACGTCCTAGGATAAAAAACTGGCTTCCCCGTGGTACCACCGGAACGCCAATATTCAGCGATATCTGTCGTAGGAGCAATATTAAAATTTTCAATAAACTCATCATGATCAAACCTTCGAAGAATGTCCTTAGTCAGTATCGGGACTTGGCTCCAGACCTCGGGATCATCTAATTTATTTACATCTATACCCGATAACTTATTCCTATACCAAGGAGCTTGTTTAGCTCTTTCAAACGCTAACCTTTTGCGCTCCCTCTGGATTAATAGAATTTCTTCTCTGGAACTTGGAAAGCGCATTAACTCGGTCATTATGACGTCCCTTTAGGCAATATTTTTTGAATATTGATTATTTTGATTGTAAAAAAATTTATAGCACCATAAAAGTCTAGCGAGGTTTGTATTTTTGATTATAAATATGTGAATATCTTGGTTATAAGATAAATCCCTTGATACCAGGAGTAAACCCATGAAAATTGCGGTTGTCGGTGCTGGTCCTGCTGGCCTCTATTTTTCTATACTTATGAAAAAGACAAATCCTGAATACTCGATTGATGTTTATGAACAAAACCAATTTGATGATATTTTTGGATTTGGCGTCGTTTTCTCTGACGAAACATTAGGTAATTTTTTATCCCAAGACGAAAAAACATATCATAAAATTATTAACGAGTTCGCATACTGGGACGAAATCGATTTTAATTTTAAAGGAAAAACAATCCGGACTAAAGGACACGGATTTTGTGGGTGTGGCCGCAGAGAATTATTGCTTATCCTGCAAGAACGTTGCCAAGAATTGGACATTAACCTCCATTTTAATTACAAAGTGAAAGAATTAGAGGAGTTCCAAGACGCTGACTTAATCGTCGGGGCTGACGGCATAAACAGCAAAATACGAAAATTAAATGAAGGCCAGTTTATTCCAAATATTGAATGGCGCCGAAACAAGTTCATTTGGCTCGGCTGCACAAAACCATATCAGGCGTTTACATTTGACTTCACCGAAAATGAGGCCGGCATCTGGATATTAGGTGCTTATCAATTTAATGAAAATTATGCAACTTGGATTATCGAAGCCCCTGAACCGACATGGAAAAATGCCCAACCTGACGTCGAAGATCTAAATGAAAAACGTTTAATCAAGTATATGGAAGACTTATGGGGAGATAAACTCGACGGTCATAACTTGATACCAAACAAATCAATCTGGAGATCTTTTCCGACGATAAGGTGCGACCACTGGAGTTTCAATAACATTGTTCTTATTGGAGACGCACTTCACACAGCACACTACTCCATCGGGTCGGGAACCAAATTAGCAATGGAAGATGCTATTGCCTTACACAAATCCCTTTCTGCAGAAAATAATGTCCAGACAGCTCTAAAAAAATTTGAAGTAATAAGGCGGACTGAGGTTGAAATCACGCAACATGCAGCAGATGTTAGTGTTGCATGGACCGAAAACACCAACCGTTATTGGGATTTACAACCTTTGCAAGCTGCCTACTCAATGTTAACTCGATCAAAACAAATAACTCATGAAAACCTTCGATTACGCGACAGCGAATTTATAGAAAAAATAGAAGATTGGTTTTCAAATCAGATGCGCGAGAAAGGATTTGTTGTTCCAAAAAGTACACCACCGATGTTTACACCTTTTAAGCTCCGCGAAATGACCATTTCCAATCGAATCGTCGTATCACCTATGGATATGTACTCAGCTATTGAAGGCACGGTCGGAGATTTCCATTTTGTCCACTTAGGAAGTTTAGCGATGGGTGGAGCGGGAATTATTTTTTCGGAAATGACTTGTGTCTCGGAAGCGGGCAGGATCACACCAGGCTGTGCAGGTCTCTATAAAGAGGAACATTCGGACGCCTGGGCTAAAATTATCAATTATATTCATGAAAATTCAGATGCAAAATTTTGCATGCAAATTGGCCACTCTGGGAGAAAGGGTTCCACGCGGGTAGCATGGGAGGGGATGGATCTCCCCCTTAAACAGGGTAATTGGCAGTTAATTGCACCTTCAGCAATTCCATATAGTGCTAAAAATAATATTCCTCTAGAAATGACCGAAAGTGAAATGGATGATGTTGAATCTGAATTTTTATATGCAACCAAATTGGCGAATCAAATAGGTTCGGACATGATCGAACTACATATGGCCCACGGTTATCTGCTGTCAAGTTTTGTCACGCCTATCAGCAACCATAGAAAAGACAAATATGGAGGTTCACTGAATAACCGTATGCGGTTTCCTCTGCGCATTCTTGACGCTGTCCGCAAGGTGTGGCCCGATGAAAAACCTATTTCAGTCAGAATCTCTGCAACCGATTGGATCGGTGAAGACGGGATAAATGGAGACGATGCTGTCAAAATAGCCAAGGCTCTAAAGGCACGTGGTTGCGATATTATCAATGTTTCAGCTGGACAAACAACTCCAGATGCAAAACCTATTTATGGGCGTATGTTCCAAGTCTTATTCTCAGAACAAGTTCGGTTAGAAGCAGACATTCCAACTATTACTGCAGGCAACATTACAACTTGGGACCAAGCTAATACAATACTGGCAGCAGGAAGAGCGGACCTAGTAGCAATTGGAAGACCTCATCTAACAAATCCGCATTTTACCCTGCAAGCTGCAGCATATTACGGCATTGACCATCAAAGATGGCCTTTACCTTACGAAACAGGTAAAGAACAGTCTTATCGCCTAGCTTTACGTGATCGTGAAGAAGAACTCGTATTGCGATTAGCATCTAAACCAGACAGCCATAGACCCACAGAAAATGACACCTGAAATCTCTGCAAATTCGGGATATTATATAATTTCCAATATTCTAAATCAGCAGTGAAATAAATAATCTTAATAATACCAATGAGTTATTCTATATTTTTTTAACGGTCATCCAAATATCGCTGGCAAGCAGCTGGCATCAGAATTGAATTTATTTAATTTCTTTACCATTTATATAGTTTCTTTGTCGTTCTAACTGCCCGTCCTCGTCGTAAACCTCCCAAGGACCATTTTTCTTTCCGTTCTTATAGTAGCCTTTAGTTTTTAGCTGGCCTTTCATATTATACGTTTTCCAAAGCCCTCCTTCACGTCGCCCCTTTTTATAACTTCCTATACTTTTCAATTTACCGTTCCTGTGAAACCATTCCATAATTCCATCTTTTTTTCCATTTAAGTAGCTACCTTTCGAATGCAATTTCCCTCCCGGATAATAATACTCCCAAGGACCATCTTTTTTCCCTTCTTTATAATGATCCTTTATCTCTATCTGTCCATTTTGGTAGTAATACTCCCAGACCCCATCTCTTTTCCCATTCTTATAAAAACCCTTCCATAGCAGTCGGCCATCATCCGATGAATAAGAATTAAAAGGACCGTCCTCTCTGTCTTCTTTGTAAGATGCCTTATAACTTAATTGACCATTTTTAAAATAAGTGGACCAAACACCATATTTTTTTCCATTCTTATAATTACCTACCTCATGCAGCCTACCATTTTTGTGATAAAACTCCCATAGACCATCAAGTTTCCCATTTTTATAATTCGCTTTGTAACGCAAATTGCCATTCGTCAAATAAGCTATCCAAAGACCAACAATTTTTCCGTTAAACACTCTTCCATTTTTAATACCTTTAACTTGTCCACTAAATGGTATATCGGAAGATTTTTTATAGTAAAGATTATTTCGTTCCTCTAAGTTAGAAAACGAAATGGGCTCACTCGTTGAAACACTCGAAATAAGAATGAATAAAACTACCAGAAATATGAACTTACCTTTTTTCATAAAACTCCTAAGGTTTATCGCTAGATCCAAACAAAGAAGACCACCACTCTTGTAATTTAGATATAAGGGAATCACGATCTACCTTGGTATTTTCATTTTCTACAGGCTCTTTTTGCTGCTCTGTATTTTTGATACGTTGAGTGTTTTGTGTATTCCAACGTTCTAATCCTGCCATTTTCTTCTGTAATTTCTTGAGATCTTCTATTTCCTTCTTTACTTCAGCTGACTGCTCGATTGATTCCTGAACAATCCTAGATCGCCTAGTTTTTTGGGCATATTTGAAACTGTTATTTTCCCAAATTCCTTCCTGAATCCTTCCATCGGCAAAAGTATAAATACCTTGTCCGTTCTTTTTTCCATTCTTCCATTCTCCGGTATAACTATCACCTACAAATTCCGAAGAGGGACCCCAGGTATACGTCCCTTGTCCACTAGGTTTTCCATCCTTAACATCACCAACATAAACATCTCCGGCAAATAGTGATGGCGAAAAAAACGTATATGCCCCACGTCCAGTCTGCTTACCTTTTCGAAATTCACCAACATATTTCTTCCCATTTGCAAAGGTATAAATACCCTGACCATTGGGTTTGCCATCCTCCACCTCACCTTTGTATAAGTCACCAGCAAACTTTGACCTTGAGCTGTAGGTATAAATGCCCTGTCCATTTGGCTTTCCATTTTTTATCTCACCAACATAAACATCTCCTTTAAACTCGTTGGCAGCTAAATAAAAATATTTTCCTTGGCCAAAGAATTCACCATCCTTCCACTCGCCAACATACTTATCACCTTTAACCTCATTCTCCGCTAAATAAAAAAAAGTGCCAAGACCATTAAACTTACCATCTTGCCATTGTCCTACATATTTGTCACCGTTAGCGAACGTATAAATGCTTTTGCCGTGATAATTACCATCTTTAAATTCTCCAACATATTTCTCCCCATCTGCGAATGTGAAGGTACCCTGGCCATTTCGTTTACCATTCTGATATTCTCCTTCGTATTTATTGCCATTTGCATAAGTGTAAGTGCCAAAACACTCTGACCAATGAGAAGGAGAAGGATTAATGTGTGCTGGACAAGGAGGCAAACCCAACACCTCTCTATTGCTAATAAAAAATAAAATTGGCGATACGCAAAGCACAATAATTAGTTTCTTCATTAACAGATTCTGGCATAAAAACTATAATTTTGGTAGTCTTGAGAATGCTCAATTTTATAAACTTTTACTTTTAATAACTTATCGTAATACGAGAAAACTCTCGCCAAAATCTGCTGTTAAAACTGAACAAAAAAAAAAGAATCAAAAACAAATCAACCAAAGGTAGATATTGTAAATCCTATAACTCAAAAGCGTCTTAGGCGAATTTGGCAATTTCCAAGATAGACACGTTTGCTTCTTTTATCACTTTACCCATAGTAATAAAGCCGTGGATCATGCCTTCATGACACTTATTGAGTTACAGGAATACCAACTTCAATTAGACGTTTCGCATAATCTTCACCTTCATCTACGATCCGGTCGTATCCAGTTGTCATATCAAAAGCCTGCGGCATGCCGGAAAAATTTTCAATCAATATTGATGAAGTTTGCTAATCTTCTGTTTTTAATTTGCTAGGAATAATACTGTGCATAATACCAGTTCTGGGCTCATTTGGGATGCCTGACGACGGCATTTAATTTCAGATTGAGCTATTGCATCAATTATAATTTGAGCCTCCAAAGGTGTATCATGAACAACTCACACGTGTGCACAATTTAATTTAAAATTTGTTTCAAAAGCTTGTTGAATATTCTGTGCCAATCCTATAAGGAAACCCCATTGTGTAGCCACAGTATGTTATGCTTGGCCTCAATTCACCCATAATTTTAGTACTAAGGAGAAAAATATGTCAGATCAAATCCGTGCTTCACACATACTTATTAATCACGCAGATGCCCCTCAAGCAAATACTCAACTCACGGCTGAGGATGCCATGAAACAAATTAGTGCGCTGAAAGCTAATATTGAGGATGGTACCCCTTTCGAACAAGTCGCAGGTGAACATTCGGATTGCCCTTCAGCAAGACAAGGAGGTGACTTGGGCAATTTCGGTAGAGGCGCGATGGTTCCAGAATTTGATCAAGCTGCATTTGAACTAGAAGTCGGAGCGATTAGCGACGTGGTTGAAACAGTCTTTGGCTATCATCTCATATACCGTACTGAGTAGGATATTAAGGCCTGCGCGAGAACGATGAGTGATGTTGGTCTTAGTTAACTTATTATCTTTGAAGAGTAGTGGAAGTTTGAACTAATAATGGTTTCAATTTAAAAGATTCACTAACAAAGTTTTTTTATTAAAAAATATTACTAGTAAAACAATATTAAGCGCCTTAATTTCAAAAAAAACTTTAACATTCGGGAAAATAGATGCCTTCGTCAGATGCGACTGAGAAAATTCCGCACAACCCTGGCAGCGACCTGCGAACGCTGAAAACCTTACTCCCATACTTATGGCCAAAAAATGCTCTCGAGATGAGATTGCGCGTCCTTTTGGCCCTTTTGTTTCTTGCATTAGCTAAAGGCATAAGCGCAGGCGCACCCATTCTTTATAAACTAGCTATTGATACCATCTCTGATAATCAAGCGATAATCGTAATCGTTCCTGTCAGCATTATAATTTCGTATGGATTAGCACGCACGTTATCACTGGCCTTCGGGGAGTTTCGCGATGCAATATTTGCTAAAGTAGCTCAGAGTGCCATTCGTAAAGCAGGCTTAAAGACTTTCCGGCATTTACATAATTTAGCTTTACGTTTTCATCTTGATCGGCAAACAGGAGGATTATCGAGAGCTGTGGAACGGGGTACCAAAGGTATCGATTTTCTGCTCAATTTTATGCTCTTTAACGTTATCCCAACGCTTTTGGAACTAATTTTGGTCTGCGCAATAATGTGGGGTTTATTTGATATTTGGTATGCACTCGTGACATTTATCACTGTCAATATCTATATATATTGGACCATTACAGTCACAGATTGGCGTCTTAAATACCGACGTCAAATGAACAAAATGGATGGTGAGGCAAATACTAAGGCTATCGACTCACTCCTCAATTATGAAACGGTAAAATATTTTTGTAATGAAGAACATGAAGCCAGTCGATTTGACAGCGCTCTGCGTTCTTATGAAAAATCAGCAATTAAAAGTAAAGTTTCGCTTTCACTTCTAAATGTAGGCCAAGGAGCGGTAATTTCGATAGGCATGACGATTTTGATGTTGATGGCCGGTTTTGATGTACAGGCCAAAACGATGACAATAGGTGATTTTGTTCTGGTCAATACCTACCTAATTCAGCTTTTCCTTCCGTTAAATTTTCTTGGATTCGTTTATCGGGAGATTAAACAATCTCTTACCGATATGGATGAAATGTTTAGTTTGCTTCAAAAAAGAACAGAAATAAAAGATCATCCAGATGCAAGAAAACTTAACTTAACCGGTAGTAAAGTCATACTCGAAAACGTCTCGTTTCACTATGAACCGAAGCGCCCAATCCTTAAAAATTTATCACTGATTGTAGAATCAGGACAGACTATAGCTATAGTTGGCTCATCTGGAGCGGGTAAATCGACAATTTCGAGACTACTTTATCGTTTTTACGATCTTACCCAAGGGCGTATTCTAATAGATGGACAAGATATACGGGAAGTTACACAAGAATCGGTAAGAGCAGCGATTGGCATCGTCCCGCAGGATACAGTTTTATTTAATGACACAATCTTTTATAATATTTCTTATGGTCGACCTGATGCCACTCCTTCTGAGGTTGAAGAAGCCGCAAACCTTGCCGCAATACATAATTTTATTGCCAGTACCCCTGACGGTTACAATACCCGTGTTGGAGAACGGGGCCTAAAACTATCTGGAGGTGAAAAGCAACGCGTAGCTATTGCTAGAACTATTTTAAAAAACCCTAAGATTTTAGTGTTTGACGAGGCGACATCGGCGCTTGATAGCCACACTGAAAGAGAGATTCAGCAATCATTACGCGAAGTAGCAATAAACCGGACTGCTATAATAATTACTCACCGGCTTTCAACAATAATAGATGTCGATAAAATTTTTGTACTAGAAAAAGGGTGTATTATTGAACAAGGGAAACACCCAGAACTTCTTAAAAACGGGGGATATTATGCAGACATGTGGTCTCGTCAACAAAAGGCAGAAAGAGCCAAAGAAACGTTAGAACGTAATCAGTCTGTTGAAATAGCAAAATCAGAAAATCCTTAACAATTTATCGAACATCGACAAATTGGCTATCAATGCTTGTCTTCACCTACTTAATATTTAACTTGGCCCCGGGAGGTCATTCAAAGGTTTATTATTTAGCTGTTCTGCTCGTTCTAAGTGGATTAACACCGCATATCCTTTTTTTTCAGCATCATTCTCTCTTTCTTTTGGGTGCATAGTATTCCATACCTTTTCACGAACTTCACCATCCTCAGTATGTATTTCGGCCGAACCATAAAATCGGGCAATACCTCCCCCAGGGAGCAGACCATTCCCACCTCTGCTTCCAAATTCGGGATTCCGAAAATAAACCGTCATTTTTGTTCCATTAACAACTGTTTCAGTAGTTCGACCCTTATGGGGTCTTCCGCTTCCACGATCCCATATCGCTATAGTATTCTCATCATAAACAACAACACTGCCTCTTGGACTAATTTGTGCAAACCCATCGTCTAGGACAACACCAACAAGGCATACATTTTTTGGAAATGCATCATTTACGCCATCAACCAGCCAGTCTGGAATTAAACCCATTTTATCAATATCCTTTAATTATTTAGTTCATTACATAAATTAAGTAACCCAATCTTATTACGCAATAATTTAATACAAAAGTAAGAAAATAGAATGTCTTTATTTATTCACATCAACAATAATCCGACCTTGGACCTTACCGGCTAAAATATCTTCAGCGTATTGCGCGATCGTTGCTAATTTAGCAACTTTTATAGTTTTCTCAAGTTTGTCCTGCGGCAAATCCTTTGATAACCGATCCCAAGCTAAAATCCTTCGATCTATCGGACACATGACTGAATCTATCCCAAGAAGCCTAATTCCACGAATTATAAATGGAACAACAGTCGTCTCCAACTTAGGAGAGGCAGCTAGGCCAATCGAAGCTACACTGCTATGGTACTTCATACTGGACAACAAATTTGATAATATAATGCCTCCAACATTATCGATTGCACCCACCCATCGCTCACTAGAAAGAGGTCCCTTTAGTGGTTGCTCTAGTTCCTGCCTGCTGATTATGCTGGAAGCCCCTAAAAATTTTAAATAATCGGACGCCTTATTGCGGCCTGTTAACGCCACAACCTCATAACCAAGTTTTGCTAGGATTGCCGTCGAAATACTACCAACACCCCCAGCAGCACCAGTAACTAAAACTTCTCCTTCTGCATCTGGAGTAAGGCCCTGATCTTCTAGAGCCATCACTGCCAACATTGCGGTATAACCTGCAGTGCCAATTGCCATCGCTTGTCGAGTTGAAATATTATTTGGCAACTTTATCAATTGGTTGGACTTTACCCGTGCCTTTTGCGCATAACCACCCCAACAAATCTCACCAAATCGCCAACCATTGAGCACAACACGATCACCAGGTTCAAAATTAGGACTATCAGAACTTTCAACAACTCCAGAACAATCCACTCCCGGTACATGGGGATAAGCACGTACCAAACCACCCTGCCCTTTGAGAATTAAACCATCTTTGTAATTAAGAGTTGAATAATCAACTGCGATAACTACATCCCCGTCAGGGAGGTCATCCAAGCTTAAAGCTTCAACAGACGAAGTTAAAATATCATCGGTCTTTTCAAGCACTAGCGCGTCGAATTTATTTGTCAAAATCTATCCTTCAAAAAAATTAGCCTAAAAATTTCCAGTCAATCATTTGCCCGGCTTTGAAAGGTCTAATGGAGCTACCATCTGATACAGATATTGTGCCAGGTATTCTAGACTTTTCTTTTACAAGGGTCACATAACTTTCATTCACATTCATCCCATAGAAGGTCGGCCCAAATAATGAAGCAAAACCCTCTAATTTATCTAATGCATTCTCTTCTTCAAAAACCTTAGTATAAAGTTCCAACGCATTCGCCGCTGTAAAAATACCAGCACACCCGCAAGCGTTCTCTTTATCACTTGAAGGATGTGGCGCCGTATCAGTCCCTAAAAAGAAACAGGCTTCACCCGACGTTGCTGCTTCGCGAATAGCTAAACGATGGACCTCTCGTTTTGCAACGGGAAGGCAAAAACGGTGAGGGTGAATGCCTCCTTCAAAAATATCATTGCGATTAAGTATCAAATGGTGTGCAGTAATTGTTGCAGCTAACTGGTTTTGGTTGGCTCTGACAAATTCAACGGCGTCTCTCGTCGTTATATGTTCCATTACAATTTTGAGTTGTGGGAATTTTTTAGTCACTGAGAGAAGAACTCGCTCAATATACACAGCTTCCCTATCAAAAATATCGACCGCCGGATCGGTTACTTCGCCGTGAACCAAAAGCGGCATTCCGATTTCTTGCATTTTTTCAAAGAGGCCATCAAGCGCTTTAATATCTGTTACGCCTTGTGCTGAATTAGTGGTAGCATTAGCAGGGTACAATTTAGCTGCTGCAAATACACCTTCTGCATATCCTTGAGCTAAATCAGAGACCAACGTCTCATCCGTCAGGAAACATGTCATCAAAGGAATAAAATCTGCATATGCGGGTCCATCGGGTAAAACTTTTAATATCCTTTGACGGTAATCTGATGCCAAGGCAGATGACGTTACAGGCGTCGTTAAATTAGGCATAACGATTGCTCTCGAGAATTGGCGAGCCGTGAATGGCACAACAGCCTCAAGCATTGATCCATCTCTTAAATGTACATGCCAGTCGTCTGGACGGCGTATAGTGATTTCATCCATCTGATTACCCAGACCCAAATTTTATGACAGTTATAACCATAAAATTACTATATGTAAAAAAAATGGCTAATATTGCTAATTGATTCAAAACAATTTAGCCTAATTCTGAAGCAAAAAGATACGTTGAAAAGATTAAGGGTACCTACTTATGGAAATTGCTGTAATTGGTGGAGGCCATGGTTGTTATGCATCGGCCGTAAGTCTAACTGAACAAGGCCATAATGTGAGATTGTGGCGGAGAAATGCCACTGCATTTGGGCATGTTATCGATTCAAAGATTATTACCTTAACTGATTCCAGAGGAAAACGCGATGTCACCATTTCGGCCGTAACAGATTCTTTGCCCCTAGCAATGGAAGATGCAGAACTCGTTGTCCTTCCTCTTCCATGCTATACCCATGATACTTTAGCGCCAAAACTCGCGCCACATTGGAAAGAAGGCCAAATCGGTTATCTTCCACCAGGTTCCTTTGGCGGCTATATTTATGCTAAAGCGGCAATTGAGGCCGGAAATAAGGCAAACATTAGTTTCGGTGAAACTGGTACATTACCATACCTTGCCCGTAAACATGGGGAAGATAATGTCCGCATTAGTGTCTACGCAACCCGTTTGCCAACAGGTATTTATCCTTCAAAGAATACAAGCCTTGCCTTTAGCTTGATCAAGAAGGCCTACCCTGCAGCTGAAAAGATAACGGATTTATTAGATGGAGCTTTAATGAATGCTGGGCCGATAATCCACCCTCCTTTAATTATTATGAACGCGGGCCCTTTAGAAAACTTTGATGCATGGGATATCCATAACGAGGGTACACAGCCTTCAATCCGAAGCGTAACCGACGCTCTCGACCAAGAACGTATCTCACTCAGAGAGGCGCTAGGCTATAGCGCGCCACACTTTCCTTTAAAAAATCACTATGATGACACTCTTGAAGAATGGATGTATGGAAATTCATCACACGAAAAATTGACGGATAGCGGTGACTGGCGGGAACACATCGATCTCCACACCCACCGGTATATGATCGAGGACATCGCCCAGGGTCTAGTATTCTATTGTTCCCTAGGGCGATGGATAAATCATCCGATGCCAATTGCAGAAGGATTAATCGCTATTGCTTCTGGGATAACGGGTACAAACCT
>CAZXGI010000004.1:68613-75706 GCA_964639965.1 uncultured Rhodospirillaceae bacterium | reverse complement strand
GGCAGATTTAATGATCTGTAATTTGAGCTCTTCTAGATTAGCACAATCTGTAGCTCTGGCTATGGCCTGAGTTAGAGCCACTGGTATTTCATTTTCTCGACCTGGTTTGAAGTAACCTTTGATTGTTAGACGCAGCATACCTTGTACAGTTTGCCACAATTTTAAGGCTACTTGCAGTTTTTTAGCTTGATTAGAGTTCAAAATATTTTCTGCAACTAATTTATCAAGCGCGGCGAGCGTATTTGTTGAGAGAATTTTTGGTATTTTGTGGGCATTCTTAAGCTGTAAATATTGTGTGATGAACTCAACGTCAACTAGCCCACCCCGCATGTATTTTATCTCCCAGATAAAGGTTGAATGGTGTTCTTTCTCGATGCGTTCTCGCATTTTAGAAATATCCATCCGCAAATTCTCCGGATCGCGTTTTTGGATTAAGGTCGACTTTATAATTTTCTCAACTTCCTTGATGAGATCAGGTGTTCCAGTGATGGCGCGGGCCCGTAACAGTGCCATGTGTTCCCAGGTCCAGGATTTTTCTTTGTGATATTGTGTAAATGCCGAGATATGAGAGGCGATTGGACCTGCATTACCGGAAGGTCTGAGTCGCATGTCGACTGAATAAAGAAAACCTTCACCTGTTTGGGCAGTGATCGCGTTGATCAGGCGTTGGCTTAGGCGAGCAAAATAATGGCTCGGCGCAAGGGGATAGTTGCCATCTGAGTATTGGTTTTCAGAATTATGATCATAAATAAAAATAAGGTCGAGGTCTGAAGTCGGGGTCATTTCTTGCCCACCAACTTTACCAAGAGCTAAGACAACGTTTTTTGCCCCTTTGACTTTACCATGCTTATTTTCAAATTCTTTACTTACTTCTTGGAGTAAATATTTGATCGAGATTTCAGCTATTTTTGTCAATGCTAAACCAATTTCTTGCCATGACGCTCGGTGTCTCAGGGCTTGGATGCCAATCTGCAATTTTCGATCGTTTGCCCAGCGTCGGGTAATATTTAAGACATCCTCAATGTTTTCCGCTTGTGTTAGGCGGGTGCTAACTTCTTTGTCTAGTTGCTCACTAGTCGGGAGGTGATCAAAGAAATCGTACTGCAGGACGCTATCAAGTACGTTAGGATTGCGTCCCAAATGTTCTGCCAGCCTTGGAGCACTTCCCATAATCTCCGCGACGAGTTTAAGTATTTCAGGGTGTGCACTGAACATAGAAAAAAGTTGTATTCCGGAAGGTAGCCGAGACAGGAAGCTGTCAAATTTATAGAAACCGGCATTGGGCTCAGTTGTTTCGCCAAATGCTTTTAAGATTAAGGGTATCAAAGCAGTAAGTAGTTGTCTGGCACGGGTGCTACGGGTAGCCCTATAATGGCCTCGGTGCCATGATCTCACTGTTTCAGCGATGCTGGTTGGATTTGAAAATCCAATTTCTGTTATTGTTTCTAGTGTGTCAGGGTCATCATCTGTGCCGGTGAATATGAGATTTCTTTTAATCTGGTCAGTTCCATCTAAATTTGGTGCTTTTTCGAACAATTGTGCATAGTGGTTCTCAACGCAGTTCAAATGACTTATTAGTGTTCTACGAAAGCTCTCGCTATTTCCAAAGCCTAGAAATGTGGCGACATGTTTTATGCCTTTGTTATCTTTAGGTAAATTGTGGGTTTGCTGATCGTCAATCATCTGTAAATGATGTTCGACTCGACGGAGGAACCAATAGGCCGTGATGAGTTCATCTGCGGTTTGGTTAGAAATCTGATCGGTTTTTGACAATTCAACAAGAGCCATACATGTGGGCGCGATGCGTAATTGGGGTAAACGCCCTCCCCAGATTAGCTGTTGAGTTTGCACAAAAAATTCGATTTCTCTAATACCTCCACGTCCAAGCTTTACATTATGTCCTTCAACGGCCACAACTGATCCACCTTTATGAGCGTTAATCTGGCGCTTGATTAAGTGAATATCGCTAATTGTCGCAAAATCTAAATTTTTGCGCCAAATGAATGGGCGTAGTCTTTTAAGAAATTTAGTAGCAGCGTCAATGTCTCCTGCTACTGGTCGGGCTTTAATCATGGCGGCGCGTTCCCAATTTTGGCCAACGCTCTCGTAGTAGGCCTCTGCTGCTGCTACAGAAATGACGGATGGGGTAGAGCTTGGATCGGGTCTTAGCCGCATATCCGTTCTAAAAACATACCCATCAGAGGTTCTTTCCGAGAGTAATTTTACCAAACCTTTAGCCAGTTGAATAAATCCTTGCTGCAGTTTGTTTGGCTTTGCAGTCTCAATTGACTCCGGGTCAAAAAATAATACTAGATCTACGTCACTAGAATAATTCAGCTCATTACCTCCAAGTTTACCCATTCCGAGAACAATAAGACCTGAACCAATGCCAGGATTGGTGTTGATTGGAAGTTTTAAGATGTCCTTTGATGCCATTTTTAGGAGTAGGAAATTAATTGCATAACCAATACTCAAATCACCAAAACGGCTTAGCGTTTGCGTCACTCTGGATCCTGACCATAACTTTGTGATATCTGCTGCTGCAATGGCAAGGGCTATATGTTTTCGGTTGATACGAAGGAGTTCCATTACTGCAGTTTCAGTCGAATTTAGTAGGGGTGTCGAAAAGGTTTTTTCAATTTTCTCCAAAGTCAATTCTGGGCCTATTGAGACGAGTTCTAGAAGAAAACGGGGATCCGTAACAGCGCATTGGGTCAAGAAAGGGCTATTACCAAAAATGGCGGCCAAAAATCGACGGCTAATCGCGTTTGATGTAATTTCTTTTATGTCTGAAATAAAAGTTTCGTCACCCGTTTTCCTGCATGCTTCAATTAACCGCAGCAAGCCTAATTCCGCTTTTTCTATTGATGCGGGTTCTGGTATTTTATTAGCATCAGATAGAAACGTCATTGAGATCTCCCACTTTTTTTGAAGCGTCATTTATCCGAAGCTGAACGGCCTGTTACCTGCAGTGCAAGATTGGTGCTATTCTCCGGAGGCGTTTTGCCTCGCCAAGCCACATGACCGTCTGGTCGGATTAAAACTAATGAGAATTCATATATTTTATGAACGTTAGGCAAATCAGACGTTACGAGAGAAATTGGTATTTTGTGTTTTATGAATCCAGCTTCTATTGATTTTGCAGCGTCAATTTTCGCTGGAGTAGAATAAAGGACAAATCCTTTACCAAACCAATCAATTGTGGACGTCCCATCTGCCAACCAAACATGGGGTGCGCGTGATCCAGGCCAAGTACTTTGAGTGACCTGCGAGAGATCGTCTGGAGGTTCGGGAGTGCCATCCGGAATGATTATTGGGGAAGAGAAGTAACGATGCCCAAGGTGGGATCCAGCTGAATTAAACTGGCGTGCCATCCAACGTATATTTTCTTTTAGCCGCTCGCGTAATTCTATCCCTTCTGATGTTTCATCCTCAATCCGTTTTGGAACCTGGGACATAACAAAATCTATTGTATCTGAATTTATCATTGAACGTTGAGAATTCCGCCAGGCGACGGGGCGACGTTCCATTTCATATGAATCAAGTAACTTCTTCCCACCCCACCCTGAAAGAATAGCGTCTAGTTTCCACGATAAATCGCAAGCATCTGCTATGCCTGTGTTCATTCCGACGCCGCCGGTTGGAGCAAAAAGATGAGCAGAATCTCCAGCAAGAAAAACATTGCCATGTCGCCAATCCGTAGCAACGGATTGGTGATGTTGCCAATGGGTGGTTGCTAGAAGTTCAAATTCAAAGGGATGTCCCATTGCTTTATGGAGTACTTCTTTTGGATCAATTTTCTGGGCTTCTTGTTTTGGATCAAGAAAATAGAGTTGGTAATTCCATAATTCTTGACCGTCTATTGCGGTAAATACGCCAAAACTGTCAGGAGCAAAGATAAAATAAAGATTTCCTAAGCCTTTTCCGTGCATTGTTAGGAAATCAGGAGAACGAAAATAATAACTAACATTAGAACGCCATGGACCTCGTCCCCCCATTTTAATTCCTGATGATTTTCGGATACTACTATTACCTCCATCACATGCGATTAAATATTTACTGGTAATCTGAAAATTCTTCCCTGTTTCTAAATTCTCGATATTAGACGTAACGTGATCGCCGTTATCTTGGGAAGATAAAAATTTGTGTCCGTGTAACATGTTTAGGTTATCATGAGAATGGGCGAAATCGAGGAGGATCGGTTCCAGATCTTGTTGTCCGATTTGTGTTTTTCCGTAGGGTGACCAAGCTAGTTCTGGCCAACGACTTTCGGCTCCAGGCGGTCTGTTGCGAACCTCGTTTATTGAAGGTGAAGCAAATCGGTCAATTTCATATCCGGACAAACGAGTACAGAAGATAATCCAGTAATTTATATCTGGAGGAAGGGCGCGTGCAAAAATAATATCGTCTATCCCCCAACGACGGAAATACTCCATTGAGCGGGCGCCAAGAAGTGTAGCTTTTGGATGTGTTGTAGGCCCTTCTCTTGATTCAACAAGTATGGTCGAACGTTTTCTAACGGCAAGATCAGATGCAAGGGTTAGTCCTACAGGTCCCCCTCCAACAACCAGCACTTCAGTTTCTAAAATCATACACCAGAACCTTTCGATTTTATCTCGTTTAATTTTATTGGCTGCAAATTAAATTATTCCGCAAAATGTTCTAGATCTTAGTCGGATCGATATTTCTTTGTTTCAGTAACACTCGATCTTTCCTTTAAAATTATTTTCGACTAAAATAAGTTCAACTGATAAATAGGTGCTTGGTGGATTATTATACAGGACCGGCTCATTATTAATATCATATGATATTAATTTATGTATGAAAAATAGTTGGGGTCGTTGAAGTAATGTTTGGCTATAATCGTAAAAGGCGCCCGGTGGAATTTGGACCGTACCCGCTGGAAAAGCTTAAACGGGATCCAGCCATTATAGATGATGAGGCTAGATCGGTTCCTGTTGAACCTGATCCAATGCCAATCGGGCAGAATACTTATCTTTCGGAAGCTGTCTTAACCCATTTGGATGCATATGAAGATCTTCGCCAACCCGACCCTTATTCAAAAATAGCTCCAGTACCAGATGATTTGATAATACGTACGCGAGATATAAAGGGTGCTGGATATTTTCTCAATGCTTCACAGATTGGTATCTGTAAAATTTCAGACAATGTTTGGTTAAACAGGAATAATGAGGGGTTTAATTTTGCGATTGTAATATTAGTGGAATATTCGAACCCGATTGATAAAGATAATACTGCGGCTGATTGGGTTGCTGGGAATGAGCATTTATTGGCAACACTATTCGCTGCAGAAATCGGGATTGATTTAAGTGGACAAATTTCCAGCATGGGTTTTATTAGTCGAGTTCATTGGACCGGGTCGACGGATATAGACTTGAACAAAGTTAACGTGCTTGCGGGTCTCGGTGTTCGCGTAAACGGTAAAATTATTAACCCTTATGTTAACGATCGTTTTGCCATTGCAGCAGTTACAACTAATTATTCTTTGATTGAAGATCTGCCACTAGATGTAACAGCGCATAGTGGAAAGAATCTGAGTTATCAGCTTGGTCTTTCAGGGGCAGTTTCTGGCATAGAACGTTGGCGACGTAGACGAAGACCCTCTCATCTTGGGCCTTACCCCGTTGAAACGTTAAAGCGTGTAGAAAAGCTAACAACGGAGGTTTTTGACGATGAGGTGCCAAGAGTGCCAAGCCGAACCAACATGTATGTGCGTACGGCGTTTGGAGATCTCAGCCAGAAAGCAAAAAATGAAGCCGACCGTTGGTCACAAAAACACCCAGTATCGCAGGGTATTGTGCGTCCCAGTTGGGCTATAAAACCTTTGCAAGATGGTCAGACTGCTTCTGCAATTGCGCCCGATACGGAAAATGCTGACGATAATACAAAAGCTTTAAAGGCGCTAAGTTATTACTTGGGTTCTGCGATTACGGGTGTTTGTAAAGTGCCCGACTACGCTTGGTATTCCCATGATAAACGGGGTAATTTTATTGAACCGTACCATAAATATGCGCTCGTCGTCTTGATTGATCAAGGTTATGAGACATTTTTGGGTGCCAGTGGTAATGACTGGATTTCAGGATCTCAATCAATGCGGGCTTATCTCAAGGGAGGCGAGGTAGTTGGTGTGATGGCTGATATGATACGGAAAATGGGTTACGGCGCGCGCGCGCATTCAAATCTTGACAGCCACGTATTGCATGTTCCCTTAGTTCTTCAGGCGGGTCTCGGAGAACAAAGTCGAATTGGTGAAAGTGCTATAAATCCATTCTTGGGAATGCGGTTTAAAACAGCGGTATTAACAACTAATATGCCTATGACCCCCGATTTGCCAATTGACTTTGGGGTTCAGTTATTTTGTTCTAAATGCCTTAAGTGTGCGCGCGAATGCCCATCACAAGCTATACCCTATGGGGGTAAGGTAATATTTAACGGTTATGAAACTTGGAAGCCTGATAGCGAACGTTGCACTATGTATAGGGCAACTAATCTTAAGGGATCAGCTTGTGGTCGCTGCGTTAAGGTTTGTCCCTTGTCAAAAGACACTACACTGGATGGGCCAATAACGCATCAGATTGGCAGTTGGTTAGGAATTAATGCTACCTGGTTAAAACCTATCTTGGCTCCTATTGCGATTTGGTTAGATGATCTTTTTGGTAATGGTAATACTGTTGATGAGAAGAAATGGTGGCTAGACCTTGAGGTGATAGGCAAACGTTCATTTAAATACGATACAGGAAATTATGTTGATGTGGCGAAGGATACGAATCGCCCGTCAATAAACCCTAAGAAGAAACAACGTGGTAGTGATAACATAGCATACTTTCCGGCTTCAACTTTGCCGCCGCCTAACATGGTGGGCCCATATCCAACAGATAGGAAGCTTGGACTAGAAATTGCCAAGGAAGCCGAAACTGTCGCTCAAGCAAAGGCTCGGCGCAAAGCGGGCGGGAAAATACCGGAAACGTATATTCCAAATTACCAAGTTGATAGTGAGCCATGATCGCTGCTGATTAATTTTGGCTTAAATTTATAAATAGTTTTTTATTGATTGCATTTCTAAGCAATGGAA
>CAZXGI010000004.1:0-68513 GCA_964639965.1 uncultured Rhodospirillaceae bacterium | reverse complement strand
AATTTCTGTTGAGCGTTTTGGCAAAATTGACTCTTTTTTTTGTAATGCTGGTACAGGTGGAGTGCTACAAAAGATCTCGGAGATTGATATCTCCGAATTTGATCGTTCCGTTGACATCCTGTTGAAGAACGTTTTCTTCTGTTATAAGCATGTAACTAAGCAAATGCGTCTTAATGGTGGTGGCTCAATTGTTGCTAATGCCAGTGTAGCTGCTACTTTGGGGGGATTTTCATCTCATTTTTACAGTGCGCTAAAGTCAGCCGTTGTTAGTTTGTCACGTAGTGTCGCAATTGAGGTGGCTGAAGATAATATCAGAGTAAACACTGTTTCGCCGGGAGGAATTGCAACGGGCATATTTGGTAAAAGTAGAGGAATGACTGACGAAGATGCCGACGCAGTAGCAACCCGTGTTGAAAAAGTTTTTTCGAATCGCCAACCAATACCTCGGGCTGGCAAACCGGAGGATATTGCCAATGCTGTTTTATTTTTGTGCAGTGATGAAGGAAGTTTTATTACTGCTCAAGATTTGATTATTGATGGCGGAGCAACTTCAGGTAGGTGGGGAGAAAATTTAAAGAAAGCAAATTCTGATATTAGCCGAGCTATTTCAGGTGATTCAGTAAAATGAATAACATCTGTGTTGCAGCTTTTTATCAATTTACGAGCTTAGATAATTATAAAGATATTCAAGCTCCGTTGCTTGAGAGGTCTTTAAGCGAAGGAATTTTAGGTACGATTTTATTGGCGGAAGAAGGTATCAATGGGACTATTGCTGGCTCCTTAAACAGCATCACGAATATTTTGGATTATATCAGGTCCGATCGTCGTTTGTGTGATTTAGAACATAAATCCTCTTATACCAACAAACTACCATTTTTACGGATGAAGGTGCGTTTGAAAAAAGAGATTGTAACGATAGGTGTCCCCGGTGTGAATCCCAATAATGCTGTTGGAACTTATGTGAAACCGCTAGATTGGAATGATTTAATATCTAACCCAGATGTAGTTGTCATTGATACTAGAAATAATTATGAAATAGAAATTGGTAGTTTTCCTGGTTCAGTTGATCCCAATACTAAATCCTTTAGAGAATTTCCGGAATGGGTGAAAAAAAACGATCACTTTTTAAAAAATAAAAAGATTGCCATGTTTTGTACCGGCGGTGTTCGTTGCGAAAAGTCCACTTCTTATTTGAAGGAAAAAGGTTATAAGGACGTATTCCACCTTCAAGGAGGTATCCTAAAGTATCTTGAGGAAGTGCCAGAAGAAAGTAGTCTTTGGAAAGGAGAATGTTTTGTTTTTGATGAACGTGTATCAGTCGGTCACGATTTGTTGATAGGTAATTATGATTTATGTCATGCGTGTCGCCATGCCATAAATAGTGAAGATAGGTCCTCACCGTTATTCAAATTGGGAGTTAGCTGCCCTAAATGCTGCGAGGTTACATCTGATGATCAAAAAAAGAGATTTGCTGAGCGGCAAAAACAAATAGACTTGGCGAATGCGCGAAATGAAATCCACATTGGCAGCAAACCACTTTTGGGTCTGGAATAATCCACTACATATTTAAGGGGTATGATTTGAGTTTTCCAATTCTTTATAGTTTTCGGCGTTGCCCTTACGCAATGAGAGCTCGGATGGCGCTTTTTTCGAGCAGTCAGACTTGCGAGATTCGTGAAGTGTTACTGAATAATAAACCAATAGAACTTATCAATATATCCCCTAAGGGTACTGTGCCGGTTCTAGAATTTTCATCTGGGCTAGTGATTGAACAAAGCCTTGAGATAATGTGCTGGGCATTAGAGCAAAATGATCCGTTAGGTTGGTTAACCCCTGAGTTCGGTAAATTAGAAGATATGTTGGATTTGATAAAAAATGTTGACGGGGATTTTAAGTATAATCTGGATCACTATAAATATGCTCAACGTTATGAGAACTCTGATCCAATGTTGTATCGGACGGAGGGGGAAAGGTTCTTAAGATTATTGAATGAGCGCTTGGGTAAATATAATTATTTATTTGGCACTAAACCGTCTTTAGCTGATTACGCAATTATGCCGTTCGTTCGACAGTTTGCTAATACAGACCGGACTTGGTTTAATATTTTACCTGTTAGCGCACTTCAAAAATGGTTAAACGACTTATTAGCAAGTGATATTTTTGGAGCGATTATGAACAAATACCCAGCGTGGCAAGGTGGTGACAGTCCAATAATTTTTTTTAATAATATTCAAAAATAAAATTATACTTTATATTGGTCTATATTAATTTGCATTGCTATCAAAAGTGGTTGAAGCAAACCAACTGTTATTGGTTTTTTTAAAATATAAAAACAGCAAGATTTTTTCAGTTCATTCTCGCTCTGAATCATTAAATTCAGCTTCTTTTTCTATCTGTTCGGTCGCCATTTTCATTTGGTTTTGCAATTGAATCATAAATTTTTTTCGGTCGATTCCAGGTTTAATGGGTGGAAGAAATTCAATTATAATATTGCCGGGTGTTTTTACAAATTTTCTGCGAGGCCAGAAATAACCAGTATTGACGGCTACAGGAACGACAGTAGCATTTAATTGTGTATAAAGTGCGGCAACACCTGGATGGAAAGTGCCCATTCGACCTGGTGGTATGCGGGTACCTTCGGGAAAAATTATGATCGAACGGCCATCGTTCATAATTGCTTTAGCTTTTTTGATCATGCTACGCATTGATTTTGTGCCGCCAGTCCGATCCACTAAAATGTGGGCACTTTTTTTCATATACCAGCCCCAAAAAGGAATACGGGCCAGTTCTGATTTCATGACATAAGCGTTGTCTTTATTATGCCAAAGAAAAAATATAGTTTCCCATACCGATTGGTGTTTTACGGAAAATAATACAGGGACGTTTGGAACGTTTTCTAGTCCCCGTAATTCAAAGGTAATTCCGATAATTTTTAGCAGAGCAAAACAACCTTTCGGCCAGATTGAGATAACGCTCCGAAATTTCGAAGGAGAAAGCGGCATAGCAATCCAAAGGAGAAGGATAACTACAGCCGTCCAACTAAAAAATAAAAAATTAAATAAACCCGAACGAAAATACATCATTTTGAATTTTACCAAACTCCCTAGGAGCCCCATTTTTGTTCAAACCAGTTCCTAATTGTTGCAAAAGAGTATTTTAAATATTCACTAATAATGAGCGAAAGTGTTCTTGGCTGGACCCACCATTCCGCTCTTTTAAATTGTGCTGGAAAAACAGGAGAAGGAATTATCTTTATTTTAGGCATTGCATTTTTGAATAACATTAGACTCCTCGGCATATGATAGTTAGCCGTAACTAATTGGATTGAATTAAATTGGTTTTTTTTTATCCACTCGTGGGTTTCCAATGCGTTTCCAGCTGTTGAAGTAGCTGCATAACCAAGATTTATACAGCATAAAACCTCTGTTGGGTTGTGTTGTTGGATTTTGAGTAATCGCCGAACGTCATTGCCGCGATAAACGCCTGATATAAATAATTTTTTTGCCGTTTTTGTTGTTAATAGCTGAAGACCTTTTTTGAGTCTATTTTTGCCGCCTGTTAGCACAACAATAGCGTCTGTAGTTTGGGTTTCATTTGTAATTTTATCCGGGATCATGTGTAAAAATCTTATAAGTCCATAAAACCAAAGGATTATCGTGATACATAGAATAATTAGTGCAATTTTTATGTATTTATTTAAATTTAATGGCCTAAATAACTTACGTACTGCTGTCATCGGCTATACCATTTTTTTCAGTGTTTTTATAACTGTAGATCGAGCGGTCATCATTGCAATTATGGCAACAACAGGAATAACGAAACTTACGCCAATCCAGATAGAAATATTAAGGTCTGCTTTTGGTAGCAGCCCTGAATCGAAGTTCTTGAGAATATATTCAAAAGCATACAGAATCGGTATAGCAAGCAGAATTCCACCGAAACCGCCCTGTAATCCAACAATAAAAGCTCGTGCCGCAAATTGACGGGCGATAAATTCATCTTGGGCACCTACAAAATGTAGTACTTCGATCGTTTGTCTATGTATCCCCATTCCAGTACGTGTGGTAAATACCACAGTACCTATAGTTGCTAGTGTAATTAATAAAACAACGCCTAAAGCAATAAACTCTGCTGATTGAAGTGTGTCGACCAAGTTATTTAACCATATGCTATGATCGTCAACCTTTATACCAGGCACGATTTTTATTAATAAGTTAGTGAGCTTTTCAGCTGTCAAATTAGATTCGCGATCTATTTTAACATCAATGATTTGGGGTAAGGGTAACACTTCCGAACCTGCGGCGTCCCCCAGCCACGGCTGAAGCAATTTTTTAATCTCGGCGTTTGATACTCTGGTAGTGTTTATGACACCCTCAGCTTTTTTCAAAGCCATTAATACTTTGATCGTATTTTGTTCATCAAATTTCGGATTTTCTGCAGCCGGAATTTGGACTGTCATACTATCTTGGCTATTATATTCAAAGACACTCGAAATTTGTTTGAGCATTAAGAGCCCAGCAACGGAAAGGGCGGCCAGTAAAGCCATGAATGCTATCAGCCAAGGTAGAAAGCGATTGGTATCATCTTTCTCTATGGCTAAATTATAGCGGTTGAAGCGCATCTCTATGATACCTCACTTTGATCCCCCAAATCTGTTGTAATATTTAATTTTGATTTGCTTGTTTTTTCTTTCAGCTGAACTTTTGAGATAGTTTCTAACCGACCAGAATCAATTTTCAGCACGGGTCGACCAAATTCGTTAACTATTGACTCATTGTGGGTAGCAATAACGACTGTTGTACCAAGCTTATTGAGCTCTTCAAATAAATGCATTAGTCGTGCGGCTATGCGACTATCAACATTACCGGTGGGCTCATCCGCGTATAGAATTTTTGGCCGAGAGATAACCGCCCTGGCAATTGCAACTCGTTGTTGCTGGCCACCTGACATTGTAGGTGGTCTGACATCCATATGATTCTCTAGTGCCACCCAAACGAGCAGTTCTTCAACGTGTCGTTTAATTTCCGATTCGCGAACTCCGGCTACTCTTAGAGGTAAAGCCACATTATCAAAAGCGCTAAGATGTGGCAGTAACCTAAAGTCCTGAAACATAACGCCGATACGCCTTCGGATATTTGTTAGTTTTTCTCTAGGCAACTCAATCGTGTCTTGCCCAAACAAGGAAATAAGTCCACGGGTTTGGCGGTGGGCGAGGTACATTAGACGTAAAAGTGAAGATTTTCCTGCTCCACTGGGGCCTACCAAGAAGTGGAATGAGCCTGCTTCCAGACCAAAAGTGATATCTTGTAATACTTCGGGCCCCAAGCCATAACGTAACCCAACATTCTCGAATCGAACAACTTCAGTCATAATAGATGGTTTCTGACCTTCTTTTTGGAGTTTGGTTTAGACTGAGAATGGCATGCTAATTACCCTTTCGTCCAGCACCGCTTGCGTTCAGAACAGCATTTTTCTATAAATATAGTGACAAATTAATTATTTTGGTAGGTTATGTATCTTTCTTGTCCTTCTTGCGCAACATCATTTAGCGTTTCCGGCTCCGCTATAGGAACTAGTGGCCAAATGGTCCGCTGTTTTAACTGCAGCCATACGTGGCATCAATATCCGTTACCTCCGCAAACGCAGTCGCAGTATATTCCGGTGCAATATGTGTCACCAGGACCATATGCTGCATCTCCTCAGGCGGGGAACTTTCCCGTTCCTCAGCCACCAAATGCACCCCTCCAGCAAGGTCCAGTATATAACCCACCCCCGGTTCAGGAACATGTTCCCGAACCTATAACCACCCCTGTTCCTGAACCCGTTGCGTCGCCCCCTCCAGAAGCCCCTGCTGTTCCCCCTCCGCCCCCAGAAGCGGTTGTTGAGGCTACTGAGCCCCTTGCTACCCCAACTCCAGATGTAGTTGAAGAGGATATTCCTTCAGATGAACAATTAGATGAGATGCTCGGACCCGAAGATGAAGAAGCTGTTAGCACAATACTTGATGAAAATGAAGTAGAAGAGGCAGAGAGCGTTAGCATTGATGATTTAGAGAATATGGAAGACCCTGAACCGATCGTATCTATCGCTTCTGAGGAATCTAATGACGAAGAGGTTGATATTGTGGATCCAGAGGATATCCCAGATCCAGAACCGTTTGATTCGCCTACTTTTGATGCCGAACCAGAAGAAGAGGAAAAGAAAGGTGGTGGCATAAAAAAATTTATCGTTTGGTTTATGGTTTTATTAATTATAATTGGTGGTGCTGGCGCAGGTGCTGTTTATAAGAGGGTTATGGTTGTCGAATTATTACCTGCCTCAAATATTGTTTTTGAGTTGATTGGTCTTGGGGTTTCAATACCTGGTCAGGGATTAAAGATTAAATCTGATGATCCAGTCCGTGAAGAACGCAATGGCAAAACAGTTACAATAATCAAGGGAGTAATCACTAATGTTTCTAATTCTATTCAACGGGTTCCGGAAATATTGTTACTAGCAATTGACGGGAAAGATAAAGTGGTTCGAACGCAGAAGGTGAAACCTGAAAAATTGACGCTAGCCCCAGGAAAATTTGTCAAGTTTACAGGGGTATTTAAGAAGCTACCAAAAACGGCGAAACGACTAGATATTACCTATGGATCCTTTATTTCAGATACTGGAGATAAACCCCGCAATGAAAAAGGTAAAACTCCATTAGGCGAAAATCCGCCGAAAGCAGTTAAGCCGGATAGTGTTAAACCTAAAGAAAATGAAAATTAATATTTTCTGTTTGTTTGATTAAGGAAAAATTTTCCGATTAAAATACTTAGGTCTTTGATAACGACTCTCTTGTTCCTCTTAAACAATTGATAATTAGTCTTTTTTAGCTTTACGTTGCAGGCATGAAATTTGCTTGTAATCCCTGAGGTCTTAATAAAAAGACCCTTTTTTAGGGAGAAAGTTAATGAGCCGAATTTTTGTTTATCGAATTAAGTCGTTTTGCGTGATAAAAGAAAATCAAATTGGATAAGGTTAATTTTTCCAATTTAGATTCGTCTAGTGAAAGTTCTATTTCTCGATATTGTGGTTGGATTAGCGTTCGAGTTTCGTTATTTAAAATGAGAGGTGAGCTTATTAAGATTGTGATAGAAAAAGTAAAAAAATTTCCCCAATTTGTTTGCAGATAGTTTGCCACTGAATTTTATTTGAGGAAGGTGGATATCAGTTGGTGTTCAATCAAATAAAACAAACTGACTTTTATATTAAATTTTCTATAGAAATTAAATTGGGAGTTGATTCAGTTATTAATTTGTAAGGCTTGAATTCTGTTTATTAGGCATAAATTAAGTGCTCCAATCCGGAAGGGTTTCATGGTTGATAAAATTTTCTGGTGTTATTCGTTTGCGGATAATTGAATAGTTATTGCCTTTAACCATAATTTCGGGAATGAGGGGACGACTATTATAAGTTGATGACATTACAGATCCGTACGCCCCTGCCGAGTGAATAGCATATAGATCACCAGATTTAGCTGCTGGTAGATCTAATCCCGAGGCGAAAATATCGCCGGATTCGCATACCGGTCCAACCACATCAACGGTAACAAGATTTTCATTTTTTTTGGGTTCGGTGAGAGATATGATGCTATGCTCAGCATCATAAAGGCATGGTCTCATTAGATCATTCATTGCAGCATCTAGTATCAAAAAACGCCGGTCTGTTCCTTTTTTTTCATAGATCACTTGAGTTACTAATATACCAGCGTTACCTACAATAAAACGCCCAGGTTCGAATAATAAATCGCAGTTTAGATTTTTAAAGATGGCTTTGACTATTTTTCCATATTGCGACGGCGTTGGAGTAGGTTGCCCATCGTAGGAAATTCCAAGGCCTCCACCTAGATCTATTCGTGAGATTTCATGATCTTTTAGACGAAGCTCTTTAACCAAATTTTCTAAGCGGATAAATGCTTTTTCAAAGGGTTCGAGCTTGGTCAATTGAGACCCAATATGCATAGCAAGTCCCACGATTTTAATATTATTTAGTTTATTAGCACGTTCAATAACATCGTTTATGCACATCCAGTCTATACCGAATTTATCTTCAGATCGACCGGTTGAAATTTTATCGTGTGTATACGCATCTATATTTGGATTAATACGCAGAGCAACTTGTGCTTTTTTTCCCAGAGCTTTAGCAATTTCATTAAGAATTTCAAGTTCGGGTTCTGATTCAATGTTGATTTGCAAGATATCTTCTTTGAGGGCATGAGAAAGTTCATCTGTAGTTTTGCCAACTCCGGAAAACACGATTTTTTTTGCAGGTACACCGGCTTTGAGTGCGCGAGTTAATTCGCCCGATGAAACAACATCCGCGCCAGCACCCATGTCAGCAAGTGTTTTAATTACTGCTATATTTGAATTAGCTTTGACGGCATAACAAATTGTCGCAGGAAGTTCGGAGAGTGCTTTCTTTAGAAGATTGAAATGGTATTCAATACTTGTTGCTGAATAACAATAAAAAGGTGTTCCAATTATATCAGCTATTTTGGAGACCTTAACATCTTCGGCAAAAAGAATTCCATTTTTATATTTAAAATAATTCATACTTGATGCTATTCAAATAATTTCTTGAATGACTAATAACTGGGATACTTGCGAGGGAAATCAGTTTTCTCGCCTTCCGGTGGTTGAAGGTTCCCTTTTTTACCGCAACCTGATAGTAGCGATAGTGTCATTAAGAGAACTGTTAACGCTGAAACTAAACTGTGCAAGCGAATACGTGCCATTATATTAAATCCATAAATACGTCACTTAAGATACTTTAGACGCGCTTTAGCGCAAGCTTTTACAACATTCTTTGGCGCTGTAGCTCCAAAGCTGTTTCGCGCATTTAATGCATTCTCAATATTAAGGATGGTAAAAACATCTTCTGTAATATTTGGTTCTATGCTTTGCATATCGGCAATTGAAAGCTCTTCTAGAGATTTATTTTGTTTTTCGGCAAGTTTGACCATTTTCCCACTTATGCTATGTGCGTCGCGAAACGGTTTATCTAACTCTTTAACCAACCAATCGGCTAAATCGACCGCGCTGGAGTTAGCATTTTTTGCTACAGCTAACATGTTATCAACATTATAGGTTATTTCATCAAAAATCCCAGTCATCACTTTGACAGTAAGAGCTAGGGTGTCCGCTGTTTCAAAAACTGGTTCTTTGTCTTCTTGCATATCCTTGCTATATGCGAGGGGTAAGCCCTTCATGGTAATTAATAGGCTGGTTAGGTTTCCGATTACTCGGCCTGTTTTTGCTCGTATCAGCTCTGCAGCGTCCGGATTTCTTTTTTGTGGGAGCATTGAACTGCCAGTTGAAAATGAGTCTGGTAAATTAATAAAAGAAAATGGAGTACTCGCCCAAACCACAATTTCTTCTGCTAGTCTAGAAAGGTGCACGGACAAAATTGATGCTAATGAAAGATATTCAAGAGCAAAATCTCGATCAGATACAGCGTCTAATGAATTGGATGTGGGTCGAGCAAAACCAAGAGTTTTTGTTGTTGCATCCCTATCAATAGGAAAGGATGTACCAGCTAAAGCCCCAGATCCTAGAGGATTCTCATTCAATCGTTCTCGGCAATCTTTTATTCTGCCGCGGTCTCTGCCGATCATTTCAACATATGAAAGCAAGTGATGGCCAAGGGTAATAGGCTGGGCTGACTGCAAATGAGTGAAGCCTGGTAGAATTGTTGAAGCATGGTCTTCTGCTTGGTTAATAAATGTTTTTTGAAGAGATTTCAATGTATTATCTAATTGGTCGAGTTCTTTCCTAACCCAGAGTTTAAAATCAGTTGCAACTTGGTCGTTTCTTGATCTCGCTGTGTGTAACTTTCCAGCTACATCACCAACTATTTCTTTAAGTCTAGTTTCAATGTTCATGTGGATATCTTCAAGAGAGATTTTATATTCGAAGGATCCGATTTCGATTTCACCGAGAATCTGGTCTAGCCCTTTATTAATTAAAGCTCCATCCTCATTAGAAATGATATTTTGTTTAACTAGCATTGATGCATGTGCTTTAGACGCCGTTATATCCTGAGAATACATTCTCTTATCGAAATTAACTGAGGCATTGATCTGTTCCATTAATTCGGAAGGACTACCTTCAAAGCGCCCCCCCCAAATTGGATTCGCAGACTGTTTCTTTTGTCTTTTATTTTTCATGGTTGACTATAAATTTTTATTGGTAACTTTGGTTTATTATAAGTAGTGCTATTCTGACTAAATCCGAATATCATTCAAGTGGTAAGCGATTTCAATCAGATTCTCTTACGAATATTTGATTCGTTTATATAGAAAATGTCTGAAAAGGTAAAAAAATATCTAATTTAATTCCTTAGTAATCAGCCATACTCTATTAGATTGACGAAATTTCTATATTATTATTTGAATCTAATAACCATATTTAGCTGTTACTACCAAACAAATGAATTTTAATCTCGTTATTAAATTTAATCTACATCATTATGCATAAATATCATAGAGAATGTATATCTTTCAGATTAATTTCTAGCCAATCCTGTGTTTTTTTGTCTAACAGTGGCGAAAGCGAGTTTCTAATTTTTAGATGGTATTCGTTTAACCAATTGATCTCTGTTTGAGTTAAGAGACTTATTTCTACTAAAGAAAGGTCTATTGGCGCTAAAGTAAGGGTTTCAAAGCTTAATAGTGGGGAACCCACGGTATTTAAATCTGGCAAAGACGAGGCCGATTCAACAACGGCAACAAGGTTTTCAATTCTAATTCCATATTCATTTATTTTATAATATCCTGGCTCATTTGAAATTACCATCCCCGGCTCTAAGGCTATATGACTAGGAATTTTTGAAATTCGTTGTGGACCTTCATGCACGCCTAAGTAACTGCCAACACCATGTCCAGTGCCATGATCATAATCAAGGCCAATTTCCCATAGTGGAGTTCGGGCAAGAATGTCGAGTTGTGAACCAGTTGTTCCTTGAGGAAATATTGCCAGTGCTAGAGCGATATGACCTTTAAGAACTCGGGTGAAACGGTCCTTCATCTCAGGAGTAGGAATTCCAATTGAGAGTGTACGCGTTACATCCGTAGTTCCATCTAAATATTGAGCCCCGGAATCTACCAAATAAAGAGTGTCCCTTTCGATATTCCGGTTGCTTTTTTTTGTAGCACGGTAATGCACAATGGCTCCATTCGGACCGCTTCCAGAAATTGTTGGGAAACTTAACCCTTGGAAGTTGTTTTCTTCTTGCCGGAAGCTCTCTAATTTGTCAGCAGCGGATAATTCTGTTAAATGCCCATCCAGCGCATTTTCTTTTAGCCAAGCTATAAATCTTGTTAGTGCCACGCCGTCTCTCAAATGAGCCTTCCTCATACCATTCAATTCAGATGAGTTTTTTTTAGCTTTCGGTAATACGCAAGGATCAACGATTCTATGTATTTGTGCCCCAGAAGATTTAAGAGTGTCGGAGATAATTTCTGCAGAAGATGATAAGTCAACACCTACATCTTTATTCTTTTTACCGAGGGCGCGGAGAGTGGGTAGAAAGTCTTCTCGTGGGAATACGCTAATGCCTGTTTCTAGCTTTTTGCTAACATCAGGAGAAAGTTTTCTTGGATCATTATAAATATCGAGGCTAGCATCGACATTGAGAATTGCGAAGGATAGAGAAAAAGGTGTATAGGGTACGTCTCCACCTCGAATATTGGCTAACCAAGCGATAGAGTCTGGAGCGGAAAGAACGTAGGAACTTATTCCGTCTTTTTTTAACAATTTTGAAATCTTGGATCGTTTATCTCTTGAACTTTGACCTGTAAAGGAAGGATGCATATATGTAATTGGCGTAAGAGGGGGCTTTGGCCTATTTTGCCAAACTAAATCAATCAGATTGGTTTCGAGGGCCTTAAGTTTACCGTCAGCCTTTTCTATTGTTTTGTTGATCTTGGCAATTCCATCTGTCGTATGCAGCCAAGGATCATAGCCAAGGATGTCATTAGGCGTTAGAGATTTGGTTAGCCATTTATCAATAGAAGTATTATTTAGATGATTTATTTCAAATAGGGTATTGTCAACTTGGTTCTTCACTTGCAAAGAGTACCTACCATCTACAAAAATTGCAGCCTTATGCTCTAGAATAATTGCTATACCAGCAGAACCCGTAAATCCTGTAAGCCATGCCAACCTTTGAGAATTTTTGGGGATATACTCATTCTGATGTTCATCTGCTAATGGAACGATGAAACCTGAGATCTTATGATCTTTGAATTTCAGGCGGAGATCTGAAAGTCTTTTCTTTAATGTAATAGGCTCAGGGTTTTCATTTAATCCGTCGTCAATCTTTCTAACTCTTTCAAGTTCAATATGTAATAATTCGACCAGAGCTTTGGGCATATTGGGCGAAATAAGTCTAAGCCAGGCATTTGGATCTCCTACAGAGCCTTCAAGATTTGGTCCTGCAGCGACGCCTTCAATAAGATCTAAAATAGCTTCTTTCGATTTATCAATACCAGATTCTATAAGAAGCGAAGAAAATAGTTCATCGTTGTTGTCAATCATATTTTTTCTTTATCGCCATTCTAATTATTTAACTAAATTTCTTTGATAACCTTTTTCTTTAAGACAATCAGTATAGTAAGAATTATATTTTTTTTCAGCATCAAGTTTTTCGAATAGTGTTTTCAACTCATTTTTAATATCAAAATTCGCATCATTTTCAATATCAAGTTGTCTGTTGAGTTGTGTTGTGGCAATTATTTTGCATTTTGAAATATCAGCTGGCCAATAATCCTCCAATTTTTTTGGGTTTTGCCATTCGAAATTCTTGTTGCTACAGGCCATTAATATTAACGGTAAACTATATAATAATATGATAATTTTGATTATTGGCGACTTTTTGTCATTTGCGCTAAAAATTTTAGCCCCCATTCTTATTTAATCTAAATCTATTTTCTGCTAGAAAAATAATTTTTTTAAATTTTCTATTTCACTTAGATCGGTCCTAGATTACAAACGATCAGTGATTTGGCAATATTTTAAATTAATTTGGTGGTCAAAAAAATGGCCATTTTATATCAGTCTTAGGGGGATTCTGATGCAACTATCTAAGACATTTGAAAATAATCAGGTCAATATGGCCGAAATTATTCTTTCTCCATCTAAACTACGTGGTCAAGATCATGATGCCGCGATTATTTGTGATGATGAGATTGTCAATTATAGTCAACTATGGTCTCGCGTGAATCAAGCGGGTAATGCTTTCCTAAAAATCAATATCTCGATTGGAGATAGGGTTATAATAATGGTCCGTGATACCCCTGCTTTTTTTTATGTTTATTTAGGTCTATTAAAGATTGGAGCAATACCGATTGCAATTAATCTCCGACTAAATCCCGATGATGTAGCTTATACTATGAACGATAGTAAAGCTAAGGCTATTGTCTTAGATGATGTGTTTTTATCTGGTTATCGAGGCATTGCAAAAGATATTTCCTTGAGACCTAAAATTATAAATACTGATGTCGAACATGGAGATTTATATTATCTCCCAAAAATTATGGGAGGTGCTTCGCACCAATTAGATGCGGTCAAATTAAAACCAGAGGATCCTGCTTTTTGGATGTATTCGTCTGGCACTACAGGCAGGCCGAAAGGTGTAGTTCATAGCCAAAAATCGATTTTAGCGGCGGATCACTTAATGGGTGAAATATTGGGTGTTGGTCCCGGTGATCGTATTTATGGATCTTCGAAGTTGTTCTTTGCTTTTTCGTTGGCACACTGTTTTCTTGCATCAATTAGATTAGGTGCCACCACGATACTTTACCCAGAATGGCCGGATGCCGAAGCTGTAGCTAACGTTGTTCAGCAACACAAACCTACAATTTTTCTTAGTGTTCCAACTTTTTACCGCAATATGTTGAGAGAAGGTGTTGCAAATAAATCGCAATTTAAGAATGTGCGTCATTATATTACTGCGGGTGAAAAACTTCCGAGCACTCTTTTTGCACGATGGGCAGAGGTAACCGGTCATCCCATCCTTGAAGGAATTGGCGCTACTGAAACCTGTTTTTTGTTTTTAGCCAATCGTCCAGATAAAATAATTTCCGGAACCTGTGGATTGCCGACACCAAAAACTAAAGTCAAGTTAGTCGATGACAGCGGTGAGGTAATTACAAAATCAAATACCCCAGGTATCCTATGGGTTAAGATGGAATGTGTTGCTTCTGGATACTGGAATATGAAAAAAAGAACACGTGAAGTTTTTAAGGACGGTTGGTATTGTACTAATGATATGTTTACGTTTGATGACTTGGGTTATTATGAGTATCAAGGTCGTATTGATGATATCCTTAAAATCTCAGGTCAATGGGTTAGCCCCGCCGAAATTGAGGCCGAAGTTTTAAAAAATAAGGCAGTAACTGAAGCGGCAATTGTGGGAGTACCAAATGAGGATGGTCTTATACGTTTAGCCCTATTCATAGTTACCCCAAAGTTAGCCGTCCCAAAGGAAGATTTTGAAAAACAGTTAATTGCTTCATTGAGGGCTAATCTGTCGATATACAAATGCCCTCGTCGTATATATTACTTGGATGAAATGCCCTTAACAGCGACAGGCAAGTTGCAACGTTTTGTCCTAAGGGACAAAGCGGAAAGTAGTCAGAAAGCTAAAATCCTAGAATAATTACTTTTGCTATATTGGTCACCTACTTTGGAATAGATTGGATTTTTTAAACAACTTTTCTAAAGGTGAAAGGTCTTAGATTTGAAAATAACGATTAACGAAATTATAGAAAAAATAGGGCTTGGTGTGCTTAAGAACCAACATCCTAGGTATTATTTATTTTCACCTAGAAAATCTAAAAATCTCTTAATTAGCCTATCTATCTTTGGACTTATAGTTATTACTTACACATTTTTCTGGTATGGTATGAATTTATATCTAAAGAACACGATTGCAGATTTAAAAGGCCATGGAACTAAGAATGGAATATTTGTTTCATATGATAAGTTAGCAATTACAGGATATCCATTGAATCTCCGTATAGGTATAACCGACTTTCAGTTACAAATACCATTTGGTGTTATTCAACATGAAAAACCTGGAGAGAGGAAAAAATGGATTTGGCAAGCCCAGCGTGCTGTCGTCAAAGTAAGGCCATGGAATTTTAATAGTGTTAAACTCGATATAAGTGGTTCAAATAACTTGTCTATAAGAAACGGTGGTGTCATATACAATTTTGAAAGTGAAGCAGAATTGATTGATGTTGATGTTAAAATATCTCACTTCCCACGGTTGGAAGAAATCAAAATCAACGCTCGAGGAATAAAAATAGCAGAAAAGTTGTCAAAAATAGAGACCGCGATTGATTCAGTTTTTTTTAGCACTCAGCATTCATTACAAGGTAAAATTGGGCATTCTGAAGTAAAAAAGAATCCTTCTCGGATTTTGCAAGTAAAATTAAAAGGGATCTATTTACCAAAAACAGTTAACTTGCCTATTGGTAATCACTTAGAAAAACTTTTTATGAACTTGAGAATTGTTGGAGAACTGGACCCTATTTTAAGTTCGCATAACCTTGAAACGTGGCGTGATGCTGGCGGGATTATTGATATTGATTCTTTTGAAGGGAATTCTGATAGCATAAAATCGCATGGGGCTGGAACATTGGCGCTTGATCAAAATTTGCAACCGTTATTAGCAATGACCATAAATTTCAAAGGGATAATGCCTTTCGTGGATAAGCTAAAAGCTTCTGGATTTATTCGGTCCAACACCGCGTTATTGGCTAAAGTTATTTTAAGAGGGATTTCAAAACGTTATCCGAGTGGAAAGAGAGGTATTAGTTTGCCCCTTACGATCCAAGATAGAAAGGTATCAGTTGGCCCAGTGCCAATAATGAATTTACCTTCTATAAATTGGGATAAACGATCTTTGGGTGATAATTAGGGGAAAGTAGGTAGGTTTTGTTGTTCAGTCATACATTTTTTCTTGTTTAGCTTCAATCACGCCACGACGTGCTTTTCTGGTCTTTGAAAATAACTCGTATAACGTATCTCCTTCACCCCAACGGATTGCACGTTGGAGGGCAGTAATATCTTCACTAAACCTTTGCAGCATTTCAAGGACGGCATCACGATTGTTAAGGAATACATCTCGCCACATAGTGGGATCAGAAGCTGCAATTCTGGTGAAGTCGCGAAAACCACCAGCCGAAAATTTAATTACTTCATTAGTCAAAGATTTCTCAAGGTCTGTCGCTGTCCCAACGATCGTATAGGCTATTAAATGGGGCAGGTGTGAAGTCATAGCCATGACCAAGTCGTGATGGTCAGGCTCCATAATTTCTATATTAGAGCCAAGTGATTGCCAGAACTGTTTTACTTTATCGACTGATTCTATGTTTGTTATGTCCGTTGGGGTGATGATGCACCATCGATCATCAAACAATTCGGGAAATCCAGACTCAGGTCCTGAGTGCTCTGTTCCGGCCACTGGGTGGGCAGGAACAAATTGAACTCCTTCTGGAATATGGGGACTTAGATCACGAATAACAGCCTGTTTTACAGAACCTACGTCGGTTATGATAGCTCCCGGCTTCAAGCTTGTTCTAATATTTTTTATAATATCTTTATATACTCCAATCGGCGAACAGATAACTATTAGATCTGCATTCTTTACGCTATCTTTTTGTTCAAGTGTAACAGAATCAGCAAAACCTAATTCAACCGCTTTATCCAAACTTTTTTGGCTACGGGCAGTAACAGAAATATGGTCAGCTAAATTATCACGCTTAACACGACGGGCTATTGATGAACCGATCAGGCCAATTCCGATCAAAGCTATCCGTTTGAATATTTTTTTTGAATATTTCTTTTTCATTTTATATGCTCAAAAATTTTGTAAGCGCATTTACAGTTATTTCCATTTCTTCACCCGTGCCAATTGAAATTCTTAAAGCGTTGGGTAAACCATAACCACCCATGCGGCGTACAATAATGCCTTTAGATTTTAGAAAATTGTCAGCTGACTCTGCCGTTAAATCTGCATTCGCATCTTGGGGAAAGCGGATAAGCACAAAATTACAAACGCTGTCGGGCACCTCAAGTCCTAAAGTTCGGATACTATTCATTGTCCATTTTAGCCACTTTTTGTTGTGTTCTTGAGATAATTCTAAAAATTCTTCATCTTTAGTGGCTGCTATTCCCGCTACTATCGCTGGATATGATACATTGAATGGACTGCGGATACGATTGATAATATCAATTACGCCATTTGGCGCATATATCCAACCTAATCTTAAGCCAGCCATGCCATAGATTTTAGAAAATGTTCTTAACATGACAACATTTTCATTGGCCGATACAAATTCTGAACAGTCTGAATAATCATCCATATCAACAAACTCTGAATAGGCAGCATCAAGAACCAATAAAACCGTTTTTGGTAAGTGGTCAATCAAGCGTTGGACTTCTGATTTTGGAATATAGGTGCCTGTCGGATTGTTTGGATTTGCAATAAATAATAACTTTGTTTTATCCGTCACGCGTTTCAGTAATTGATCAACGTCTACAGTAATATCATTCTCTTGCGCAGTAACAACAGTTGCACGAACAGTTCGGGCATATATTGGATACATTGCAAAGCTATGGACTGAATGGAGAACTTCATCGCCGGGTCCAGCGTAAGATCTGCAAAGTAAACTGATAAGTTCATCGGAACCTGCACCACAAATAATATTGTCTTTAGGTAAATTATTCTTTCTAGCTAATAAACCTCTCAGTTCATCACAATCACCATCAGGATAACGACAAAATTCGTAGGCATTGGAACTTAGGGCTTCGAGCGTTCTTTTACTTGGACCAAATGCGCCTTCATTTGAAGCAAGTTTTATAATGCGATCGAATCCGGTAAGTTTAGATTCGCCACCAATATAAGGGGCAATAGATTTTAAACCGTCTAGTGGATTAGGGGAGGCCATTTTTAATCCCTGTTAACTAAATATTGTTTGAACTGATTTTGTCTGGGTTGAAAGGTTTAGCGTAGCTACCTAATATAGTTATTTGATTTAATATTTCACTAAAACCTCCTGCAAATCGATTAAGTTTGTCATCTTCTGCTATTATAAATCCACTAATACATAAAAGGCACAACCATCTTTCAGGTGCTTCTGAATCGTGCCAAATAGATAAGATTGAGCTAGCCAGATTATTTTCTGTTAGTCGAGTTTCTATTCTGGAGCTTGAAATATTTACTGAAAAATCAAGAACTATGTATGTTTCATCAAGCCCCGATGGATCTGCTTCACTCTTAGAAATAACTACACACTCCTTTGATTCGTTTCTGGAGGGCCCATGTTTGGTTTCTGGAGCAGCAAAAGGAAGCCTAGCAATAATTCGAGCGGGTTTTGATGGAATACCGTTTTTTACGGTGTTCCCTTGTACGGCTACGTATCGCCACCAGGGATTTTCTTCATTCCGAGTGGGTATTGGCAAAATTCCTGCGGAGCACTCATTTTCGAGAACAGCTTCGATAACCCGGCGTTGAGAAGAGTATGTAGTTATGGGTGTATTTGAACCAAAATGTCTGCGAGCAGATGATAAATATCCCCAGTCATTACCACTTTTGTTATCAGGCTTGTAAACAGCCAAATCAAACGATCCTTGTAACTGTAGCGAGGTACTTAGGATTTCGCGCCAAATTCTTATCAATTCAAGTTTTGGAAAGCTTCCGTGATGTCTGTCTATGAGGGCACGTATGATTTGAGCTTCACGGCCAGGCTTTAACTTTGCTTCATGAATTTTTTTGGCATCTCTCACTTCCAGCGAAATCTGAGCTCGTCGGGTCAGGAGATTCTGGATCTCACTGTCGATTTGATCAATTTTATCCCTTAAAGTTTTTATTTTATCATCTGACATTTTATCACAAAATACTTTTTTAAAACCATTTGTTATAGTTTTTCTATATTAGCTAGACAGTGATAGTCTGCTAAGCACTTAAAATCAAAGAAAACATTGACAGATTGTGACACCGTTCATAGCTATGACTCCAATATTAACGTTTCTTTGCTAATTTACTTATATTAACAACTATTTGATAAGAAGTAATTTATAAAGAAATAGCTATATATATAGATGTAGATAACCAAAGAATGAAAAAACTGTAAATCACATGACGACAGATAATATTGGTAATAAGGCCATTCTTGGTGTTGAAAAACCCCTGCTTCTTGATTGCGGTGTTGAACTTTCAAATTTTACGCAAGCATATCAAACTTATGGTGAATTAAATTCTGAAAAATCCAACGCTATTTTAGTGTGTCATGCTTTAAGTGGAGATCAATTCGCAGGTGGGATTAATCCAAATTCTGGGAAACCTGGTTGGTGGCATCTAGTTATAGGCTCGGGTAAAATCTTGGATACAGACAAATATTTTATTATTTGTTCTAATATTCTTGGTGGTTGCATGGGGTCGACAGGGCCAAAGGAAATTAATCTTAATACTGGTGATTTCTGGGGGCTTCAATTTCCTGGTATTACAATTAGTGATATGGTTCGTGCCCAAGCACTACTGCTAGATTCGTTGGGAATAGAAAAACTTTTCTGTGTAATTGGTGGCTCGATGGGTGGAATGCAAGTTCTTGAATGGGCAGCAGCTTTTCCGGACCGTGTTTTTTCTGCGGTTCCCATTGCTACAGCACCCCATCACTCCGCACAAAATATAGCATTTCATGAAGTCGGTCGACAGGCTATCATGGCCGATCAAGATTGGAGAGGTGGTGATTATTTAAACAAGGACTGCTATCCTCAGCGTGGCTTAGCCATTGCTAGAATGATTGCCCACATAACTTATTTGTCGGAACCCGCTTTGCAAAATAAGTTCGGCCGGCGGTTACAAGATCGAGAAGCTATCACTTTTGGTTTCGATGCTGATTTTCAAGTTGAGAGTTATTTGCGTCATCAGGGGAGTACGTTTGTCGAACGCTTTGATGCAAACTCATATTTGTATATTACAAGAGCAATGGATTATTTTGATATTGCTGAACGTTATGGGAGTGGTGTTCTAGCGGAGGCTTTTCGAGGGGTAAAAACAAGATTTTGTATAATCTCTTTTACTAGTGATTGGTTATATCAAACTGCAGAGAGCCGAGCCGTTGTTAAGGCTCTAAATGCCGTAGCTGCTAATGTAAGTTTTGCTGAAATAGAATCAGACAAAGGCCACGATGCATTTTTGCTTGAGGAACCAGAATTTTGGAAAGTCTTGGCAGGTTTCTTGGAAGGAGCTGCTGACAAATATGGACTATCAAAAATATGATTGCTCAAGAAAAAAAGATAAATCTTCGAGTTGATCTTCAGCTTATTGCAAAGATGGTAGAACCAGGCTGTCGGGCGCTTGACGTAGGTTGTGGTGACGGCACGCTTCTAGATTATCTCAACCGTGAAAAGAAAGTTGATGGCCGCGGTATTGAGTTAAGCTCAGAGGGTGTTAACTCATGCGTTTCAGCAGGTTTGTCTGTTATCCAAGGTGATGCAGATCAAGATCTTGACGACTATCCAAATCAAGCCTTTGACTACGTTATATTGGGTCAAACCCTGCAGGCAACCCGAGAACCTCATAATGTGCTAAAAAATCTTGTTCGCATTGGCAAACGAGCAATTGTCTCATTTCCTAATTTTGGTTATTGGCGAGTGCGTGCAAGTTTGATGTTTATTGGCAAAATGCCTCAGACAAAAACTTTGTCCTATAATTGGTACGATACCCCGAATATTCATTTCTGTACAATTACTGATTTTATCAACCTTTGCTACACATTGGGCATCACGATTGAGAACGGTTTCGCACTGGACCGAGTTGGGCGGAGGCGAGCAATTGGAAGCTCTGGAATGCGTTTTGCCAATCTTCGTGGTGAACAAGCGATTTTTCTACTCAAAAAATCTTAATTAGAAAATGCTACTGGTTTGTTATTGTTACATAGCCACGTTGCCTAGAAATGTTAACATTTGGTGTTACCGCATAAATCTGCTTTTTTGCCTCGATTGATATAACTCCCCCCACAGCTAGGCCTGGTATGCCAAGCCAGTGCCGGCCAATATTTTCCCATGCTGCAGCAGATGAGATGAGCATGCTCAAACGGGTTGGCGGCATATAAAGGGCAGAGTTTGTTTTTGTGGGAGTGAATAAAGTATCACCTAGTAGCTGTATTAACTGTGATTTGCTATAAGGTCTTCCGTGGCCAAACGGTGTTCGCTCAAATCTTGCCCAGACGCCTCTCCTGTTTGGAACAATTATCATTAATCGTCCATTATTAGACAAAATGCGCCATATTTCCCTCATCATTGGCCGAATGGCTTCGCTAAATTCGGCTCCATGGATTAAAACGACCCGCTCAATGGATAGGTCTTCCAAAGGAAGTTCAGTCTCATCCGTAATGATGGTTTGCCCGAAGGCTTGATCTGACCAATAGTTAGCTCCCTCCGAGGCGGGCATGGCGGCAATTATATTGCTGGCTTCATTAAGGAACATATTTAGATACGGTGCTGAATATCCTAGTCCCAACATACTCATGCCTGTAACGTCGGGCCAAATTTCGCGCATGTGGCGGCTAATTATACGACTAGCCATTTGACCTAATGGGTTATCATAGAAGTCTTGAAGTTCTGCAATATCTAACCACATAATATCAATGCGCTTTGTTCGACACAAAAAAATATAACATATTTTGAGGATTAACTTGCAATTATTTTGTTATCTTGGAGTGATTGTTATTTAATCAATTTCACGTAAAACTCGAAAGCCTATAAAATAACTAATAACTCGCTTGTCATTGCGTGCTCTGGAGGCCGAACGGGAAACTTTTGGCAGATAATACCAAGCTCCACCTTTAACTACTTTACTTAAACAGTGTTTAGTAATTTTCGGTGATCCATCAGTTGGTAAGTTGTCATGACTTTTAGACCAACAATCTCTTACATACTCAAGAACGTTGCCATGCACATCATAAAGGCCCCAAGCGTTAGCTTTAAATTGACCAACTGGAGCTGATTTTATACCGCTCCATTCTGTCCCACAACCACGACAATTAGCTGCTCCAATTTGCATTTGGTCTCCCCAACTAAATTCAGTTTGAGAGCCAGCTCTAGCGGCATATTCCCATTCAGATTCTGAAGGTAGGCGGTAGGTAAAACCTGTTTTTTTTGTTAACCATGAAGTGTATTCATGAATATCTTCTAGAAGGACATTGATAACTGGTCTCTTGCCCCTCCCCCATCCCCTATCGGAAGGTCTCTTTGAACAACCTTCAGCATCGTAACAGATATCCCAATCATCAAAGGTTATTTCGTAGCGACTCACGGCGAGAGGGTTTGCTATGGTAATTTTAGTAATTGGCAATTCTCGTTTTTTCCCTTTTGTTGATCCCATCATAAACGTTCCACTTGGAATTACTGACATTTCTGGGCAATTTGGGCAATCTTTGAAACTTGTCCCGGGAATGAAAGAACCGACAGGCTCTTTTGATAAAGCAATCGATGTACTAATTATCGAACTCAACAGTAAGTATTTAACTATTGAAACATGCTTTAATAATTCCATGTCCTTTAAGACCTAAAATTGAAAATATCTTTAAATTTGGAAAATAAATTGACTCAAATTATTCATTAAAGAATAGCCTGCAAACGGTCAATTAACTGTCCATGTTGGCCCATTTCGCAAAAGGTCATTTATCTTGGTTGACCGATCAGATTTCTTTTTAGAACTAATCTGGGCATGGACAGCATCTTCATAGGTATCGGAAGGATTGCAATAAAGCACCCCGATAGCCACAGGGAAGCTGGGACCGGTCATTTGGGCTAACAGTGTTGCTAGAAATTTGTTGGTCTCATCATGCACCAAAATATCTTTTTCCGTAATACCTCCCTCTCCAATTGTTACAACCTCCAATTCAATTTTCTCAGGTTTCATCCGCAGACCTTTCTTGCCGTCTTTGCCAAATAAAAGTCGTTCACCATGGACAATTTGAATTTGTCTATCTGCAACTACGTCTTTTGCCGTAAAATGATCGTAAACTCCATCGTTATACACAATGCAGTTTTGGAAAACTTCAACGAATGATGCACCTTTGTGTTCATGTGCACGCTTGAAAACTTCTGGCAAGTGTTTGGGTTGAGCGTCGATCCCACGAGCGACAAACCTAGCACCACAGCCAAGTGCAAACAGAGTGGCGGAGAGGGGGCTATCTACTGAACCCATTGGAGTTGAGGGTGAACGTGTTCCAATTTTTGAGGTTGGTGAATATTGACCTTTTGTGAGGCCATAAATTTCATTATTAAACAAAATATATTGTAAATTGACATTACGGCGAAGTACGTGCATCAAGTGATTCCCTCCTATTGAGAGTGAATCTCCATCACCCGAGATAACCCAAATATCTAGTTCAGGATTAGCCAACTTAGTGCCGGTTGCAATTGCGGCAGCGCGACCGTGAATAGTATGGAAGCCATATGTAGCCATATAGTAAGGGAACCGGGCTGCACAGCCAATTCCAGAAATAAAAACAGTTTTTTCAGGAGGGGATTGAAGATCGGCTAAGGTTTTTTGCATGGCTCGAACAATTGAGTAATCTCCGCAACCAGGGCACCAGCGGACTTCTTGATCTGATGCATAATCTTTAATAGTTAATTCTGCCGGGGGTGTTACTTTATTCATAGGCTTAATTCTCCAAACTATTTCGGATAGCCTCTTCAATTTCGGAGACTTTAAAAGGTTGGCCAGATATTTTATTAAGGCCTTGGGCGCTAATTAAATATTGACTACGTAGGATGGTTATCAGTTGTCCGGTATTCATTTCGGCTACTATTATCTTTTTGAAATTTTTTAAGAGTGATCCTAAGTTTCTGGGTAACGGCCAGATATACCTAATATGAATGTGTGATATGCTATGCCCATCTGCTCGAACTTTTTGAACAGCGCGGGTTATCGGACCAAATGTGGAACCCCAACCAACCACGGCAATCTCTCCAGTCTCGTCACCGCGTGAAATTATTTGTTCAGGGATGTCTTTAGCAATACCATCAATTTTATTTTTGCGGACATCTGTCATTTTTTGGTGATTGGATGCGTCGTATGAAATATTCCCTGTCACATAAGATTTTTCAATACCACCTATTCGATGTTCAAGTTTTGGTGTCCCAGGGATAGGCCAATTTCTAGCTAATGTATCAGGATTGCGTTTAGTAGGACTAAATTTGTCAGAATTATTTATGAATTCTACCGGGAATTCTGGAATTTTATCGGCATCAGGTATCCTCCATGGTTCCGATGCATTAGCAAGATAACCATCAGTCAACAACATAACCGGTGTCATATACTTCGTTGCGAGCCTCGTAGCTTCAATTGCAACGTCAAAGTTATCAGCAGGCGTGCTTGCTGATATTACAACCAAAGAACTATCCGCGTTGCGACCCAATACGGCTTGATGCAAATCAGATTGTTCAGTTTTGGTCGGCATTCCAGTTGAGGGCCCCGCACGTTGAACGTTAATGATTATAAGAGGTAACTCAACCGATATAGCTAATCCGATAGTTTCTGTTTTGAGTGCGATGCCAGGCCCAGAACTCGCTGTAACACCTAGAGTACCAGCATACGATCCGCCTAAAGCAGCGCCAACTGCCGCTATTTCATCTTCGGCCTGAAAAGTAATAATATCAAATTGTTTAAGTTTTGATAAAGTGTGTAAAATAGCTGAAGCTGGCGTAATTGGATAACCGGCGAAGGTCATTCGAAGATTAGCTTTTTGTGCGCCTGCAATTAAACCAAATGAAATAGCTTCAATTCCAGTAATTGTTCGATAAAGGCCAGGTTCGATTGCCGCAGGCATTACCTTATAAGAAGAGGTCTCGCCTGATATTTCGATAGTTTCGCCAAATGCATGTCCCGCATTTACTGCTGCAATATTAGCTTCAGCAATCTCCGGGCGTTTGCCAAATTTTTCATTCAGCCAGGTTGTCGTTGGCGATCGATCACGGTCATAAAGCCAGTAAACTAGCCCAAGGGCGTACATGTTTTTGCAGCGGACGGCCTCCTTTTGGGAAAGGCCGAATTCTTTGACTGCTTCGAGGGTATTTTTTGTTATATCAGAGGTGATAAGTCGGAAGCCCTCGACAGAACCATCTTCAATGGGGTTGCTACTATATCCGGCTTTTTTAAGGTTTCTTTCTGTAAAGGAACCAGTATCGGCAATGATTAATCCACCTTTAGTAAGATCGGCAAGGTTAACTTTCAAAGCGGCCGGATTGAGAGCTACCAATACATCTGGCGCATCACCTGCCGTCCGGATTTCACGAGATCCAAAGTGAATTTGGAATGCTGAAACGCCGAAAGTGGTACCTTGCGGAGCTCTAATCTCAGCGGGAAAATCGGGAAATGTTGATAAATCATTGCCGGCCAATGCTGTCGTTAATGTAAACTGTCCACCTGTTATCTGAACGCCGTCACCCGAATCACCCGCAAATCGAACGACTACATCTTCTACCTGTTCGCGAATGGCTCCCTCCATGGCGACAGCGTTTGATCCTTCCATACTTGTTTCTCTCCTAAAATTTTTTACAAAAAGTGCAGCGACATATTGGCCGCGTTAACTGTTTAAATTAATCACCACTGGATATAATTAGATTTTTTTCATGAAAATTTATTTAAATTTACTCACGCGTAACGGTTACATTGAAACGAACAATATACAATTATTTTGCACTAGAACATGGATTTTTATCATATTATAGGAAATTACAATGAGCAAACTAAGAATCCATAAAAAAACCCCTAAAGACCGGCAATATTAGGCGCTTTCAATTAATTGTAAAGAGACGATGGTTTGGTCTTCTTTATACGGACAGTTATAAATTTGTTTACTTATTTTATATTTATTTGGGGGCTTTGGCGAATCGCGTAAATTCGTTTACTACATTTTTGTAGACAGACCGTTTAAAAGGTACAGCCAATTTTTGTATTTCCGCAATGTTAACCCATTTCCAAGCAGTAAATTCTGGATTGGCGACAATTTTCGGGTCAATTTCAATATCGGTGCCCAAAAAACGAAGAGCAAACCATTTTTGTGTTTGTCCTCGAAAGCGCCCACCCCATAGTTTGCCCATAAGCTCAGGAGGTAAATCGTAATTAAGCCAGTTTTTTATTTCTCCAATTAATTCAGCATTGTCGGTGCCGATCTCTTCCCTAAGTTCGCGAAAGGCTGCTGCAATAGGTTCTTCGCCCTTTTCGATGCCTCCTTGTGGAAGTTGCCAAGCGGTTTGATATGTATCAAGTCGTTGTCCAACTAGTACTTGTCCCTGTTTATTAAAAAGCATAATTCCAGCACAGGGTCGATAAGGGAGATTTGATTTGGTTGCCACAACTATTTTTTGGTTTCACTCGAGACCTGATCCTTGGCTTGCTGCTTTAGGTTACCAGAAACTTTTACGATTGCAGAGATAGGCGCAAGGATCAACTTTTTCTCAGCTAAAGTTTTGGACCAACTCATAATCAGCGAAATCGAATTTGGAAGTGGTTGCGCGATACCAACAGCGGATCTATTTTTCTTTGCAATTGATTCCAATACGGAAAGTTTACGCTTAATATTCGAACGGGAAGCATTCTGATCAATAAAAACATTACTGCGCGCGCGTGGCAACCCAATCGCAGATGCAATTTTGATAATCTGACTTTTTTTAGCCAAACCATTATCGATCATCAAAAGCCCTCGGGAATGTATTTCTTTAAGTATAGGTTCTAATGCTTTACGTGACGTAACAAAACGTGTTCCCATCATTTGCATTAATCCGACATTACCCATCGACACTGATAGAATGTACCGCAGTCGATCAATGTTTTCTGTTTCTTGCAAGCTTACTTGGAGGGCAAATGGCCCCGGGTCTGATATTGGGAAATCCATGGGTTCCATAGGCAGTTTGATCAACGTTTCATGACCCACTGCTCTGGCAAGACTTACCCAGTTAGCGACGCCTTTTGCATAAGGATTAAATGCTAATGTAACTTCGGATGGGGTGTGGTTAATTGCGGCTGTCGTCGCTGCCTTACTTAGACCTAAATCTTTAATGATAATGCTGATACGTGGCAAGGTCGTTTGTTTATTAAAAGTTTTCCCGTAGAATTTCCATGGTCTCCGGCCATCAGTCGATATTCTTGGTATTACTCCTCCACCCACAGATTCGCCTAAGGATTTATCGGGATCCGATAAGGGGAGAGGATTCTTCATCATTGGGATCCCCTTGAAGGCGGCTGCCGTTACAGAGGGTATCACGAGGCTACCATCAGCGAGTATTTTAGCACCTGAAATAGATTGGTTAGATTTTTTTTCCTGAATTTTAGTTTTTTTATCTGGTAAATTTTTAGGCTCAGGAGGTTTTTTTTTCGTACTAAGGGTCTTTGGCTTTTTTGTGTTTATAGCCGGATCTGATGTTTTGATCGATTCTAATTTACTTGATGATTTTAGGGTATTGGAACTCTTCCGATTCAAAATGGGCGAACTTTCTTGGAGTAGCTTCTTCGAAGACGAAATCATCTTCTTTCGACCCTTTTTCAGCTTTGATTTGCGGGGAATTTTTAAACTCAGGGCGACTTCCTTGGATTTGCTATTCTGGCTTATTAGATTTGAATCGTTAAGATAAAATATTCCAGCGCCACCAAAAACCGCTACGAGCAAGATACCAGAACCGATGAATATCCACTTTTTCTTTCCACTAGATGTTTCATCTTCTTCATCAAATCCACCGTCAGGTAAATCAATATCATTTAGTTTCAGATCTTCAGTATCTTCTTGATGTATTGTATCAGTCTCGGGTTCCGGATCTAATGAGATATTGTTAACATTTGGTTCTTCGCTTTCATCTGGTTTTTTTTGGTTTGGATCAACTATAAAGTCGGATTGACTTTCTGCGGACTCTTCAGTTTTCTCGGCACTTTCATCTGCATTGCTTTGGTTCTCATCATCTTTGATGTCTGAGGAACTTTCTGTTGATTCTCCAGTTTTTTCATCAGGCTGGTTATCGTCAACCATATTATCAGCTTCAGCTTTTGTTTCTTCGTCTGACATACAAGGCTCCTGAAAGTTCTAGTTTTCGTCTATTATGATGGGTCTATCCTTCAATCCGTTGAGAAAACATTGAGACGCCACGAAGAAGGTCTAATGCCCGCTGTAATTGGAAGTCTGTTATATTAATTCTAACAGAATTTTTCTTCGAATTTCCTAATTTATCGTTGGGGTTTTCTTCCAAATTATTCTTTTTATTATCATTCTTTAGGGCGCCACGCAAATCGCCTTCTCGAGGTTGCTTTCGAGTTTTGGCAGCTTCAAATTTAGCTGGCTCAACGATAATGTCCGGGGTTACACCAATTTCTTGGATGCTTCGGCCTGATGGCGTGTAATACCGGGACGTGGTTAAACGCATCGCTCCATGTTCTTGAAGTGGGATGATTGTTTGTACAGACCCCTTCCCAAAAGATTTTGTTCCGAGAACGATTGCACGTTTATGATCTTGCAAGGCTCCGGCTACAATTTCGGAAGCGCTTGCAGATCCACCGTTGATCAAAACAACAATTGGTTTGCCACCAGCTAGATCACCTGGCTTTGCATGAAATCGTTTATGCATTTCTTCTTTCCGGGCGCGAGTTGAGACGATTTCACCTCTCTCCAGAAAAGCATCAGAGACCGCGATGGCTTGATCAAGAAGACCACCAGGATTATTTCTTAAGTCCAGCACTAGACCACTAAACTTTTCGCCAAGTTTCTTTTTGATGCTTGCCATGGCCTTGTTGAGACCTTTTTCGGTAGGTTGACTAAAAGATGAGATGCGGATATAGCCGATGTCTTTGGCTTCAATTCGGGATCTGACCGTTCGAATAGGAATGATGCCACGTGTTACTGTAACATTGAAGGGCCTTTTGCCGATACGCAGGATGGTGAGTTTAATATCTTCGCCAACTTTTCCACGCATTTTGTCGACAGCCTCTGAAAGGGTTAATCCCTGCACTCTTTTGCCATCTAAATGAGTTATTAAATCGCCTGACTTTAGACCCGCACGATAAGCGGGTGTATCATCGATCGGTGAGACTACTTTGATTAATCCGCCTTCCATTGTTACTTCTATACCCAGACCCCCAAATTTACCTCGGGTTTGTACCTTCATATCCTTGAAGTTTTTCGCGTTAAGGTAACTTGAGTGGGGATCCAGCGAGGTTAGCATGCCTGTAATTGCAGCCTCGATTAAATCTTCATCTGAAATTTCGGTTACGTAGCTTGTGCGAACTCGTTCAAAAACGTCTCCAAAAAGATTTAGTAAGCGATATGTTTCAATATTTGATTTAACTTTGACTTTTTCAGCTGCTTGGAGACAAGTTGGGTGACTAATAATCGGTATTGAGAGGGCTAGAATTAGTATTGCAAATAATTGTTTTTTCATATGCCTACCTCGCTTTTAACTATCTTTGTTCTTAGCTAGCCACGGTATTGGGTTAATTGGCTGGCTATTACGTCTTAGTTCTATGTATAGTGACGGTTTACCATCTTTTGGGGTTCCCATCACGCCAACTGGTTCTCCTGATAAAACATATTGGCCCATAGTTCCATCAATTCGTACCATACCTGCTAATAGTGTATGATATCCTTCTCCATGATCAATAATCAAGAGTTGCCCGTATCCGCGAAAATTACCAGCAAAAACGACCTTACCATTATGTGGGGCGATTACTTGAGCCAATGCACGGGTTTCTAACGTTACACCTTTCCGGGTAAAGCCTCGTCGTATTGTCTCGCCGTAACGTCCAGAGATCCGTCCAACGGCTGGAAAGCGGAGAGATCCGCGTGACAATGCGAAAGGCTTAAGATTAAAGGGGCTACCAAGGAGTGCAACTTTATTATTCTTATAGCTAGAACTTTGTTTTTTATTTTCCTTAATGTTAGGTTTCTGAGACTGACTTCGTTTCGATTTTTTTAGCGATTGAAGTTTTTTTTCCTGCTCTAGATTTGCAAATAAATCACGAAGGTTTTTTGCTTTGCTGCTCAGCGATTTAATTTTGGACGCTGCTTTTCGCCGTTGCCTAATTGCGTGTTGGTGTTGTTTTGCCTTGCGGCGAATAAGTTGATCAAGAGTTATGCGCTTTTTCCGAAATTCATGACCGGTATTATCAAGCTGTAATTTACGATTAGCAATCAATTCTCGTGTAGCAGCAAGAACAACGATGTCCTCACGGAGCTGGGCAGCTTGGGTTTCAATTTTAGGGATGGCTGATCGTAAAAGAACCGCAGTTCTAATTAGATCATTTACGCCTGCTGGGTAGGCGATTATCGCTTCTGGTGGCAATCGTGAAATACGTTGTAGGGCCATTAAAATGTTAGTAAATTGTCCTCGCCTAGATTCTAATAAATTACGCTTTTCATTTTCTGCCCCATTTAAATCGCTGATTTCCGTTTCTAATTTTGATAGCTTTCTTTCTAATTTTTGCACGGAATGTGCAATAGCGATGCGCCCATGTTTTGCTTTAGAGAGATCATTTTTTAGACTATCTGCACGCTTTTTCAGATTTTGGCTACGCTTTCTTCCTTCTTCAATAGCTCTTTCTACCTCCTTAATTTTTTTATCTAGTCCAACATTTTGTTGCTGAGCAAAGATATATTGGGGTGGGTATAGGACAAAGAGTATGAAAAGGAGTATTGTTTTTTTTAAATTATGCGAACGCATTTTTGGAATTTTTTCCGATAATTAAAGAAGTGCCTGTCATTTCTTCAGGTTGGCGTAATTCTAATAATTGCAGTAATGTTGGTGCAACATCAGCAAGCACACCTTCGCGGAGACTCTCTACGAATTTTGGTGGGTTTACGATAATTACTGGGACTGGCGATAGAGTATGGGCAGTGTGGGGCCCATTATTTTGGTGATCGTTCATTTGTTCCAAATTACCATGATCAGCGGTAATTAGCATGCTACCGCCGATCTCAATTAGCGCTTCTTCAAGTTTCTTTAGGCAACCGTCAATTGTCTCTGCAGCTTTTACCGCTGCCTCGTATATTCCTGTATGCCCGACCATATCCCCATTGGCAAAATTTGCAATAATTAGATCAAATTTTTCAGATTTAATTGCGTTGACAATTTTATTGGTTAATTCAAGGGCAGACATCTCAGGTTGCTGGTCATAAGTTTCAACTTTTGGCGAGGGAACAAGTATGCGTTCTTCCTTTGGAAAGATTTTTTCTCTTCCGCCATTAAAAAAGAAAGTCACATGCGCATATTTTTCTGTTTCTGCGGCACGGAGTTGTTTTAATCCAGCTTCAGAGACCACCTCTCCAAGGATTTTTTTTAATTCCCGCTGTGGGAATAAAGCGCTTGTATATTGGCTGATATGGCTGGAATATTCTGTCATGGTTACTTGCGCTATCAAATTAGTATTACGTACTTTTTTGAAGCTACAAAATTCTGGGTCGGCAAAACATGAGATGATTTGACGAGCTCGGTCTGATCTAAAATTGAACATTAAGATCCCGTCACCATCGTTTATACCTTTGTAGTCACCAATAATGATAGGTAGCATAAACTCGTCTGTCTTCCCGTTGTCATAACTATTTTGGATAGCATTTATGGGGTCGTCGCTATGCAAACCTTCGGCTTCGGCAATTGCGTTATAAGCCCGTTCGGTTCGATCCCAATTATTATCTCGGTCCATTGCCCAATAACGTCCCGTTATTGTTGCGATTGAGAAATTTGGGAATTTAGAGGTTTTCTTTATAATATCAGTTATAAATTTCTTGCCACCCAATGGAGTTGTATCTCGTCCGTCCATAAAAGCGTGAAGTTTGCTCGGAATACTTTTGTTGTTAAGAATTTCTCCCAGAGCGATTAGGTGATTTTGGTGGGAATGAACCCCGCCTGGTGAAGTTAGTCCAACTAAGTGGCAGACACCTTTACTCTCTTTAAGTCTCATAATGAGTTCGACTAGCGCCGGTATTTCTTGAAGCGCAGCGTCTTGGATTGCTTGGTCAATTAATGGTAAATCCTGCATAACGATCCTTCCGGCGCCAAGGTTCATATGCCCAACCTCAGAATTTCCCATTTGCCCGTCAGGTAATCCCACATCTAAATCCGAAGCTTTTAGTCGCGAGGAAGGATATTCCCCAATCATGCGGTCCCAATTCGGGGTATGAGCTTGGTGGATAGCGTTATCGTCTCCGCCATCGCGTTCGCCCCATCCATCTAGAATACACAGCATTATGGTACGGTTGTTGGAATTATTATTTTTTTCAGCAAAGTCAGACGATTTATTCATACACCATATGTCGCAAAAGTTGGGATAAGTTGCAATGAGAGAGTTTCTTTTGGTGGTTTTAATTTTATTAAAACGTATTGATTAAATTAAGACTAATAATAATTTTTCAACGTTATCTTGAATTTGAATCTTTTTTATATTGGAAGAATACAATATACTTGGAAATTCTTGTTTAAATAGTTACAGAGTGCCAAGCGAAATTCTCAGGCTTTGGTTTTTGAAATATGACAATTGGTTAATTAATAATACCGTTGGTTAGGCTGGATAGACGTGTATTTTTCAAATGAATTTGATACTCTTTAGGTCAGTTTATAGTAATTTATTATACAGATTACATATACAATATACTAGTATCGGGTAAAAATATTGGAAATTGACGATTTAATAGTTCATCGTATTAAAAGGATGAACGAAAAATAACGGATTTCTGGCTCAAATCTGGATCCAATTTACTGGATGAATCGACAAATGGTCATTTTCAGGTAACTGACGATTTTTTACGTGCATAAATAATACGCCCGGGGATGGAGCCAGTCGCATATCAAAACTTCTTTTCCATTTAACTTCATGAACATGTTTCCATTTAAAAAAATCATATTCTTTATAATTTTATCCTTTGTACCTTTATATTTGTTTTTGATTTAACTTATGTAATTCTTTTTATTTGCAGGGGGCTTTAGTTTCTTTCGATGCCACCAAAGAAGCTCCCCTCTCAAAAAAGATTGTGCGAGGTCATTCTTAGGTTTATCAAGAAATTGTGCTGCGGGACTATTTTCCAATATTCGGCCTCGATTTAAGAACAGGATATTATCGGCCAATCTTTTTGCTTGGCCAAGGTCATGTGTAGACATGATAATTGTGGTTCCTGCTTTTTTGATTTTGCCGATAATTTCTTCGACAACATGCGTTGCGGCTGGATCTAAATTTGCGGTAGGTTCATCAAGAAAAAGAACTTCGGGTCTGAGCGTCCATGCTCGCCCAATCGCTAAACGCTGTTGCTCACCTATGGATAATGCGCGCGCGGGAGTAGAGGCTAGTCGACTTAACCCCGTTATTTCTAAAATTTGTTCGACAATAGGATCTCTTTTAGTTTTTTTTATTTTTCGGGATTTAAGCCCAAAATGTAGATTGCTTTTCACTGATTGTTTAAACATTATAGGTTTCTGAAATACCATGCTTTGATGACTTTTTGGGTTTTCACCTTCTGGCCCAAGCCAGCGTACTGACCCAACCGTCGGTTTTATTAGGCCATGACACAAACGAAGGAAAAGACTTTTCCCCGCTCCATTTGGTCCTAGAACAATTGTGGTAGTGTTGGCCTCAAGTTTTAAGTTAAAGTCTTTAATGTAACGCATGCCATTGATCTCAAGCGAAACATCGTTTAATTCCAATGGCAAAATCTTTAGCTCACTAATCATGACAGTTTTTCATACCTTGTTGATTAAACCTATGAGTTACTATACAGGCAAATCGTATCCTATGACAAAACCATTAAACTGTTCTAATGTGAATATCTATAAAACTTGGACAGGAAGGCTATATTTTGAGCGTAAATTTGAGTGTACCCGAATTAACAATGCCGATTGAAGTTCTATTGCGCGATTTTCTATTGAATATGCCCGTTCGCCGATATCTGGATCTTAGATCAGCTAATGCAACAACTATAATTGGAAATTTATTGATCCAATGGTAGAAAGACTCGATACTAAGGGTTTGGTTTGTCCTATTCCAATATTAAAACTAAAAAAAGCCATAATGCGCATTGAAGAAGGTGAGACGTTGCTCGTTGAGGTGACGGATCCCAATTCAGTTGAGGACTTTAAGCTTTTTTGCAGTTCGCAGGGCCATGAACTAATAAAACTTGAAGAGGAAGTTAGTTTATTTAGATTCCATATTAGAAAAGGTTAAAAAAAATAATCAATGGTCTCTTGCTGTTTCAATCCAACTCAAAAAAACTTTCCCCCATTTTTGGGCTGTCTCTTGATCAATATCCAGTATTGTAAAACGCGATCCTTCTTTAATTCTCACTCTCAACATTTCCATGCCGCTTTCGTGAGTAACACTTTGTATTATAATCTCGCGGCCATAAGGCGCTTCAATCCTACTTAGTTCCTTTAATGTTTCGAGGGTCATTTATCTTCCGGTCTTTCTATTATTTCAGGGGGTCGGCTAAATGGGCTAGATTTGGTCATAAATGCCAGTTCTAATTGATTTTGCCAATCTCTTGGCGTATCGGGAAAATCTGGTTTTAAATCAAATTCCATCAAGACCATTCCTCCTTCACCCATTTGATTTATCACTTCCATCAACTTGGCAAATGTAACTACATCATGGTTTTGAATTATAATTTGACTTAAAGGAATAACCGTAGCTTTATCTATTGATACAGGTGTATTTTTTTCCATTTTTTTTCCTTACGATCTAATAACTCTATATTCTATCTTTATAGTAGATTCTATAAAATAAACGCTGACCAGCTTTTGATTCGCCGTTTTTAAACTTTGTTCGATTATGAAGGATATTATTTCCAATGATACCAGATCCTGGTTGCAATTTTATGCGAAATATATATGGGCATCTAGCTTGGAGAGTTTTTTTTAGAAAGTCCAATGCGCCTTGAGTGCGAGTATCCTTGTTCCACAGCACAAAAGTTTGGCGACTTGTATAACGAAAGTGAATTGCTCTAATACCTGTATTAAGATTATTTTTCTGGATTGTAAGAACTGGTCCAGTTTGTTTTTTTCGAAGTATAATCCCATTTTCTTTATTTTGAGGGATAGTTAGTGCGTCATCTAGCATCAAACCTTCAATAAATTCTGGGTTTTCGTCTCTCAAGAGAATATAAGCTATATCGGGGTCAAGTAGATGGTTTTCACCACCATCTTTTGCAGCGCGAACGCAGTGCAATATAAAGCCATTTATTTGGTTATTTGTATCGTTGTAACAACCATCAGTATGCCAACCGAGCCGTTTATCTGTGTACGGGATATAATGGCTTTTTACACCGGCCCCTATTACTGATAACTCGCTGACGCCATCGTTCTCAGTTGTTAAGGATCGTTCAATATGCTGTAGACCAAGGGAAATACCCATGTTTAAGGCAATGTTTTTATTCTCAATAATTTCTTCAGGGGCTTTATAGATTACCATGTTGGATTTAAGACACAGAGCCTTTAATTTTTCTATATTATGTTTGTTCGGCTCGCCAGGTGTGGTAATTTTAACCGTTAAATCCTCAATACTACGGGGGTATTTTTCAAGTTTTTCATCTCGCCATCGCAGATAAATGTCATTATCACTGATGTTTATTGGTATACCCATATTTTGTTAAAAGGCCCTATTTTCTGTAACAGGAAAAAAATATTAGATTTCTTACTTTAAATCATTGTTATATATGTATTTTTATTCTTATTGAGACTAAATTGTAGATTTTCATTGAAATTTTATGCCTTATTTTATATTTTAGTAAAACATTGATTATATCATACATCATAGTGTAATATATAATCAATGGCAGTCTACTGTGGATTATTGTTTTGCATGGACTTAGCTTTTGAAAAATCTAGTGCGGAGGCTTTTTTTATGAGTAAAAAGAAAAGATCCAACGGTGAAAAACACGAAACGCCCTTATTAGACGAACTGCAGGGTGGTAAGTGGCCCAGTTTTGTTGATGGTCTTAAGAGACTAGCGAATGATGACGATAAGCAATATGCACCCATGATGAATGATCTAATGGGCCAGCTTGAGCACTCTTATGAAACGAGGCTTGGCTATTGGAAAGGCGGTACTGTAAGTGTTTTTGGTTATGGAGGAGGTGTTATTCCTCGCTTTTCGCAGGTTCCCGAAAAATACCCAGAATCTAGCGAGTTTCATACATTGCGCGTTCAACCACCCGCCGGCATGCATTATAGCACGGATCTTTTGCGCAAAATGTGTGATGTTTGGGAAGAGCATGGGTCAGGTCTGATTGCCTTACATGGGCAAAGTGGTGATATAATGTTTCAGGGCGCGACAACGGAAAACGTCCAAAAGGCTTTTGACGGCTTGAATGAAATTGGTCTTGATATGGGAGGAGCGGGGCCTGCTCTTCGAACTTCGATGAGTTGTGTTGGCCATGCCCGTTGCGAGCAATCTTGCTATGATGAAGTGAAGGCACATCGGCAAATCATTAATGCGTTTTTGGACGAAATGCATCGACCAGCTTTGCCATACAAGTTTAAGTTTAAGTTCTCGGGCTGCGCTAATGACTGTGTCAACGCAATCCATCGTGCCGATTTTGCGGTAATTGGCACTTGGCGCGATGAAATGAAGGTGGATCAGGAAGAAGTGAAGAAATACGTGGCCGAAGCCGGTCGAAAATATACTATAGATAACGTAATAACGCGCTGTCCGACAAATGCCTTAAGTCTTAATGATGATGATACGCTCGACGTAGACAACGAGAGTTGTGTTCGCTGTATGCATTGTCTAAATGTCATGAATAAAGCTCTTTCCCCCGGCGATGATAAGGGCGTGACAATACTGATAGGGGGCAAGCGGTCTCTTAAAATAGGTGATCAAATGGGAACCGTTGTAGTGCCTTTTCTCAAACTTGAAACAGATGAAGATTATGAAAAGCTCGAGGAAATAGCTGGAAATGTAATAGATTTTTTTGCGGAAAACGCTTTAGAACATGAACGAGTCGGTGAGACAATTGATCGGATTGGCCTGATTAATTTTCTCGATGGTGTCGGCGTGGAAATAGATCCTAACATGGTCAATCATCCGCGAACGAACTCGTATGTAGATACGTCAAAATGGGATGCTGAAGCTGATAAGTGGTATGACCGCAAAGATGCGGAAAATTCTAAGACCGCAGCTGAGTAGGAGAGACAGGATATGACAGAAGCAGCAGTTGAACCGCGTCGGCCTGATGAAACTGGGGTAATGGACCCGTTTCCTCAGATGCATCCAATGCTGAAGAAAAATTACGGAAACTGGAAGTGGCATGATCGCCCGCGGCCCGGCGTTATACACCATGTTGCCCACAATGGAGATGAAGTGTGGACTGTTCGGGCTGGAACGCAACGCCAGATGGACGTCCATACAATCAGGAAGCTATGTGATATTGCGGATTTGCGAGCGGAAGGGCATGTGCGCTTTACTACTCGCAGTAATATAGAATATATGGTTAGTAGTGAAGGACAGGTTGATCCACTTATAGAGGCATTAGAGGCCGAGGGTTTTCCGATCGGTGGTACTGGAAACTCTGTTTCTATGATTTCTCATACACAAGGTTGGCTCCATTGTGATATTCCGGGTACGGATGCCTCCGGCGTCGTGAAATCTTTAATGGATGATCTTCACAAGGAGTTTGTTCAAGAGGAGATGCCGAATCGGGTTAGAATAACCACATCTTGTTGTCAAATTAATTGCGGCGGTCAGGGCGATATTGCTATAAACGTTCAATACACTAAACCGCCTGTGATCAATCATGATCTTGTTGCAAATGTTTGTGAACGACCCGCAGTCGTAGCTCGTTGTCCCGTTGCCGCTATTCGACCCGCTTTGGTAAACGGTAAACCATCTCTGGAAGTTGACGAACAAAAGTGTATTTGCTGCGGAGCGTGCTATGCTCCATGCCCTCCGATGCAAATTAATAGCGATGAATCAACCAAAATTGCCGTTTGGGTTGGAGGAAAACATTCTAACGCCCGCTCCAAACCTACTTTTCATAAATTAGCGGTAGCAGGATTGCCAAATAATCCGCCGCATTGGCCTGAGGTAGGCGAGGTTGTGAAAAAAATTCTTTACGCTTACAAGGATGGTGGCAGGGATTGGGAGCGTTTAGGAGAATGGATTGAAAGAATTGGTTGGCCACGTTTTTTTGAATTGGCAGATATTCCTTTTACTCGCTTTCATATTGATGATTTCAGGGGGGCACGCGACAGTCTCAATGCTTCAGCTCATGTGCACTTCTAACAAGGAAACATGATATGAAATTAGGGATTTTAGTAAATGAAGGGCCGTTTACGCATCAGGCTTCAGATACCGCCTATCTTTTCTCAAAAGCTGCGTTAGAGAAAGGGCATGAAATTGTGCGGGTATTTTTTTACCATGATGGCGTAAATAATTCTACCAAGTTTGCTGATCCACCAAGTGACGATCGCAATTTAGTTACTCTTTGGTCTGATTTGGCAAAGGAGCATGGTATTGACTTGGTGGTTTGCGTTGCCGCAGCTATGCGCCGAGGTATTACCGACGATTTGCTAGCCGAAGGATTCAAAATTTCGGGTCTAGGCCAACTAGTTGAAGCGGGTATAACCGGTGATAAACTTATCACTTTTGGGGACTAGGAAATAACCGATGGCGGATTTTGAAGATGATGAATTTGATGGCCCTGTTAAGAAGTTTATGTATGTTAACCGCAAGGGGCCCTATGGGACGGTTTACGCGCTAGAAGGACTTGAAGTCGTACTTATAACGGCAGCATTCGATCAAGATGTAAGTATGGTTTTTATCGATGATGGCGTATTCCAAATCAAGAAAGATCAGGAAACTTCGGGTATAAATATGAAAAATTTTTCCCCGACTTATAGGGCATTGGAAGGCTATGAAGTTGAAAAGGTTTATGTTGAGCGTGAGTCACTAAAAGCGAGGGGTCTTGATGAAGATGACCTTGTAATACCGGTGGAGATACTCGACTCACAACAAGTTGCTGATTTAATGGATCAGCAAGATGTTATTGTTTCCTTTTAGGAGTTTATTGTGGCGTTATTGCATACAGTAAATAAGTCACCGTTTGAAACCAATTCTTTGTCGGATTGTTTGCGACGTGCAAAATCTGGTTCTACTATTCTGTTGATTGAAGATGGGGTCTATGGTGCGTTACTTGATACAACGGTGAGTGATGAAATTGTAGGTCGGAATGCTGAGATAAAAATTTTCGCTCTAGCCCCGGATCTTGCAGCTAGAGGCTTAAGTGAAAAACCTCTTGTTGATGAATTGCAGCTTATTGACTATGCGGGGTTTGTTGACTTGGTTGAGGAATGCTCTTCTGTTCAGTCATGGCTTTAAGTTTCTTTAAATTAATAAAAGAAAATTGAAAAAATTTTAAAAGGAGAAAATCAAATGGAATATTCGGTAAATGATCAAACTATTGGCGCAGATGAAGAGGGTTATATTACTGACATTTCTAACTGGTCTGAGGAATTAGCCGATGCAATTGCTGAAACGGAAAATATCGATATGAGTGATGATCATTGGGAAGTGGTAAATTTTCTTCGGGATTACTATGAGGAATACCAAATAGCCCCTGCGGTTCGTGTTTTGACAAAGGCAATTAAAAAGTCTCTTGGTGCTGATAAAGGCAATAGCAAGTATCTTTATGAGTTATTTCCATATGGCCCTGCTAAGCAGGCTTGTAAAATTGCTGGCCTTCCTAAACCCACTGGCTGCGTATAGCCGATTAGAAACTTTGAATTTTTATAGAGGCCAGACGTGAACATAGCATATGCTATTTTGTTTTATGCAGCTACTCTAGTTCTTATAGGCGGTCTTGCTTTTAAGATTAAAAAGTATGCTACAACAGTCGTACCATTGAAAATTCCTACAACACCTGCGCCAACGACCCGAAAAGGTGTTGTTTTGCGGATGTTGCGCGAGGTCATTCTTTTTCAAAGTTTATTTCGTGCCAATAAATGGACATGGATATTTGGTTGGGTATTTCATGTTGCCATGGTTTTTATTCTGTTGCGTCATTTGCGTTACTTTGTTGATCCAGTTTGGGGTTGGATCACCGTCATTCAGCCTTTTGGTGTTTATGCTGCTTTTGCCTTTGTTATAGGTTTGTTTGCCTTGGGTGTGCGTCGTGTATTTGTTGAGCGTGTCCGCTACATTACCGGTCCATCTGATCATCTGATGATCATTATGTTATTAGCAATCGCTATCAGTGGTCTGTTCATGAAATACGTTGAACATACAGACATTGTGGCCGTTAAGGCTTTTATGCTTGGGCTTATGTATTTTGATTTACAACCGTTGCCCCAAGATCCTGCTGTTCTTATCCATCTGGGTTTGGTTGCTCTTTTAATGATAATTTTTCCGTTTTCCAAATTGTTACATGCTCCTGGTGTGTTTTTTAGCCCCACGCGAAATCAAGTCGATAATCCCCGGGAAGTGCGCTACATTCCAGGTGTATCAAAACCGGTTGAGACGGGAGAGTAAATGATGAATGATTTTACTGTTCCTAAACTAAAAGAACCGACTGAGATTCCGAAAATTGATCCAGGAGTAATGGCACATTGTAAGCCGTTTTCAGCAGCTCCAGACCATCAGTCAGCGTTGGGATTTCCCGGTGAGTTAGTTGACGATTGGCACGATAAAGCCATTGCTAAATTTCGCGAAATATTGGATGGGCAGGGGGCTCTGAGCGTTTATATGGATGCTTGCGTAAAGTGTGGTGCCTGTACGGATAAATGTCATTATTTTCTGGGAACGGGTGACCCAAAAAATATGCCGGTTGCGCGTCAAGATTTAATGCGAAAAGTCTATCGCCGCTATTTTACTTGGGTAGGAAGATGGTTTCCTTGGTTGGTTGGGGCGAAAGATTTAACCCGGGACGTTCTCGATGAGTGGTATAGTTATTATCATCAGTGTTCACAATGTCGTCGATGTTCGGTTTATTGTCCCTATGGTATTGATACTGCAGAATTTTCTATGGCAGCTCGCGAGATTATGGACCACATCGGGATGGGTCAGAAATATAGTAATGAAATAATCGGTAAAGTGCACGATATTGGTAATAATCTAGGGCTACCTGAAAAAGCATTACGGGCAACACTTGAGGATTTGGAAGAAGATCTGGAAGATGATACCGGTGTAGCTGTTCGCCTGCCGTTGGATCAAAAGGGTTCTGATATTTTGTTAATTACGCCAAGTGCAGATTTTTTTGCTGAACCCCATGTTGATGGTTTGCTCGGTTACGCAAAGGTATTTCATCAGTCGAACGTGAGTTGGACATTGAGTTCCAAGGCCTCCGAGGCGGCTAATTTTGCTATGTTTATTGGCTCGCATGATCAAATGGGAAAAATTTCTGAACGCATAAGAGATGCCGCCTTAGAGTTGGGGGTTAAACGGATTGTCGTTGGAGAATGTGGTCACGCCTGGCGTGTTGCCTACAACTTTTGGGATACGTTGGTTGGACCATTTGATTTTCTAGATCAGAATTATCCCATACCTCAACATATATGCGAATTTACATATAACTTGATGAGAGATGGGGCTTTGACATTGGATAAATCAGCTAATGACCATATGACACTTACCTATCATGATTCGTGCAATGTTTCGCGAGGATCTCGAATGGGAAATACTCCCGGTGGACAATTCACGATACCCCGGGAAATTATTAAAGCTACCTGTAATAATTTTTTCGATATGGCAGAGGAAACCATCAAAGAAAATACTTTCTGTTGCGGTGGCGGTGGAGGTTTATTAACGGATGATTTGATGGAGTTGAGAGCAAAAGGTGCAAGTCCACGAATGAGTGCATATGAGAAAGTGGTTAAAGATCATGGCGTGACACATATGGCTGCTATTTGTGCAATTTGTAAAACTCAGTTTTCTAAAGTGATGCCGATGTATGGTTTCGCAATGACGGATATTATCAGTGTCCATGAACTTGTGAGTAATGCCATTGTACTTGATGGACAGAAAGGGCCAGAAAATGAAGGGGCGGCCGATGGTTGATTTGAATGAAGATACTGCTCTTACTTGGCGGCGTTATGAAGATGGTAATCAATCGCCACCTGAATGGTTAGAAAAAATTCACACAGCAGGACATTCACATCAATGTCCCACTTACGTTCATCGAACCCCTCCTTGTCAGGGTAGTTGTCCCTCTGGTCATGATATACGTGGCTGGCTTTCCATAGCGCGCGGTATTGATAAACCACCAGTTGAAGGTATGTCGTGGCAAGAATATGCATTTAATCGCATGGCAGAAGCCAATCCATTTCCTGCAACAATGGGACGTGTTTGTCCGGCACCGTGTGAGGATGGTTGTAATCGAAATGAAGTGGATGACTACGTTGGCATTAATGCGGTTGAGCAATATGTCGGCGATTGGGCTATTGAAAATGAATTAAAATTGGAAGGTCCAAAGCGTGAAACTGGAAAGAAAGTTGCTGTCATTGGCGGCGGGCCAGCGGGTTTATCTGCTGCGTTTCAGTTAAGAAGAGAGGGGCATGGCGTTACCATATTTGATGCACATGCAAAGCTTGGAGGAATGATGCGCTATGGAATTCCAAGTTATAGAACTCCACGTGATATGGTCGATGCAGAGGTTCAGCGAATTTTGGATATCGGTATTGAAACGCGGATGGAGACAAAAGTTGGGACAGATATCTCTACCAAAGAAATAGAAGAAGAGTTTGATGCAATATTCTGGGCGATTGGAGCACAGACCGGGCGCCCATTGCCAGTGCCAGGAGGAGATGCAGAAAATTGTATAAGTGGAGTTGCCTTTCTGGAAGCATTCAATAAGGGTCGCCTCCAATTTGCGTCGAAAAAAGTTGTTGTCGTTGGCGGAGGTGACACGTCGATTGACGTTGCCTCGGTAGCCAGAAGAATTGGACATATTTTGAATAGTCATGAAAAAGATCGGCCTGAGAATGTCGTGCTTGGTCACACAGCACACGATATCGCAGGCACGATGAAACGTGAAGGTGTCGATGCAGTTTTGACATCACTATTTCCTATCGAGGAAATGACCGCAGCAGAACGGGAACGCGAAGATGCAGAGCGTGAAGGGGTAGATTTAAAGGGAGGAGTTATGCCCCTTGAAGTTATTCAAGATCAAAATGGCCGGGGGATAGCGCTTCGTATGTGTGAATGTGACATGGATGGCAATAAACCAGTACCTCGTCAAGGCACAGAATTTGAAATTGAGTGCGATGTTATTGTGTCGGCGATTGGTCAAATGGGCGATATGGTGGGACTAGAAGAGTTGGATAATGGAAATGGTTTTATTTCTACTAACAAAATCTTTAATGTTACAGATAAAGAAGCCCATTTTGCGGGTGGTGATATTATTAGACCGCATCTTCTTACTACAGCAATCGGGCAAGGCCGTGTAGCAGCTGATAGTATTAATAATTTTCTAGGCGGCATTCAAGTTGACAAAAGACCAAAAGTTGATGTGTTTCACTTCAATCTATTAAACGAATTAGCACAACGTGAGTTAAAACCCGAAAATTTTGATCATACTCCAACCCGCGGCACTTCAGAAGATAACTTTGCTGTTCATAATTATGAAGATCGCTCGGGAACACAGGTAATCCCTCACGACGAAATGTTTTTGGGGCATTTTGAATACGACGCTCGAAAACGGCGTCCAGAAACTCACATTAGTAAGGATCAAGTTCTTGGTAATTTTGAGGAACGAATCCATAATCTCACGGAGGAGGAGGCTCAGGCTGAAGGTAACCGTTGCATGAGCTGTGGAATGTGTTTCGAGTGCAATAACTGTGTTATTTATTGTCCACAAGTTGCTGTTTTTAAAGTAAAGAAAGATCAGGCTGCTTTGGGCCGTTATGTGGATACCGATTATACAAAATGCATTGGCTGTAAAATTTGTGCTGATGTTTGTCCTTCTGGTTATATACAAATGGGGCTTGGCGAATAATACCGGATAACAAGTTATGTGGCGACGTGGACAGATTTACTTATATATATTTATCTGTGGGATAGCATTGAATTTAGCTTCCTATAATCCGGTTTATGGGGGAGAACGGAGCCTTTCTCCTGTTATACCGAAAGCACTTGAACCCGCCGAGAAAGGTCATGCAGAATTAATGCGTCGCCATCATATGGATTTAATGATACATAAAAGGGATAGAACGGTTCATGACGGTATCCGCACACAGAAGCATAGTTTAAAAGCATGTATTGCCTGTCATGTGGTTTATGGCGAAGATCAAAAGCCAGTTTCTTATAAGAATCCAAAACACTTCTGTCGCACGTGTCATGACTATGCTGCTGTCAGTGTCGACTGTTTCCAATGTCACGCTTCTAAGCCACCGTCAATAGTTGAACTGGAATCGAACACTATATCGGATTTATCTTTTCGCCTACAGGAGTATTTGAAACGATGATTGAGGATATGAAAAATAAAGAAAATACAGAATTAGCGCGCCGTAAATTTCTCGCGGGTATCGCTGGAGCAGCTAGCCTAGCTATAGCTCCGGGAGTAACTTTGTTTAGCTTCTCGAGTTCAGCGGAGAAAACTAAAGGCGTTACACCGAAGGTGCGCTGGGGTATGTTGATTGACACACAAAAATGTTCTGTCGATTGTAATGAATGTGTATCGGCATGTTTTAAGGAAAATGGGATTGGTTCCTCAGGTCATCCAGAAACGGATCCGCAGTGGATTAGAAAACTTGAGGTTCGAAACCCTAAAACCAACCATAAAATTTCATTGCCTATGATGTGCCAGCATTGTGCGCACCCGCCTTGTGTTGACGTGTGTCCAACGGGCGCCTCATTTAAGCGAGCTGACGGCATAGTGCTAGTAGACAAACACACATGTATCGGCTGTCGTTACTGCATGGTGGCTTGTCCTTATCAAGCTCGATCCTTTGTACATGAAGAATTAACAGATCAGAAAACAGATGTGCCAAGAGGTAAAGGAACTGTTGAAAGTTGTACGCTTTGTGTGCACAGAATTGATAAAGGAGGTACGCCCGCATGTGTTGAGGCATGCTCCGAGACAGGGGGTAAGGCAATGGTGTTTGGGGATCTAAACGATCCGAATAGCGAGATTTCTATACGTTTAGAAAAGTACGCCTCCCAACAAGTGCGTGCCGATCTGGGTCTGGATCTCGGTGTTCGGTATCAGGGAATTTAGATATGCAAAGAAATTTCACTTATTCGCAGTTGCAGGGGGATGAACGAAAATTCTACTTATCATTTGTTTTTGTTGGCCTTGTAACGTTAGCTGGAGCATTGTCAGGTTATTACATGGAGGTAAACGGACATCATGTAACGGGCATGAATAACAATGTTGTCTGGGGAGTGCCGCATGTATTTGCTATCTTTCTCATTGTCGCTGCTTCAGGAGCACTAAACGTTGCATCTATTAGCTCCGTTTTTGGGAAAGCGACATATAAGCCACTCGCAAGGCTTTCTGGGTTGCTTGCCATCGCTTTATTAGTGGGTGGTCTGCTCGTCCTTGTTCTAGACTTGGGGAGACCTGACCGGCTTATAGTTGCTATGACAACCTATAATTTTAAATCCATTTTTGCCTGGAATATTTTTCTTTATATAGGCTTTATTGCCATCGTCGGTATTTATCTGTGGATGATGCTTGAAAAGCGGATGAATGTCTTTGTACCCTCTGTCGGCATAATCGCGTTGGTTTGGCGTCTTGTGCTTACTACTGGCACAGGCTCTATTTTTGGTTTTCTGGTGGCTCGGCAAAGTTATGACGCAGCTGTATTTGCTCCGCTGTTTATTGCCATGTCATTTGCTCTTGGTTTGGCGGTGTTTATTTTAATTTTGGCTACTATTTCAGCAGCTGACAATCGACCTCTTGGAGATTTTATCGTTTTACGACTCGGAAAGTTATTAGGTATTTTTGTTGGTGTGGTTTTATATTTTGTGTTGATACAACATTTGACGAATTTGTATGCTACCGAGCACCATGATGTGGAACGTTTTGTTCTGTTAGAAGGTGGAATTTATACTTTTCTTTTCTGGATTGGTCAGATTTTAATTGGAACACTAATTCCATTATTACTTTTGTTCTATTCGAGATTCAATAAATTAAGATCTAATATTTATCTTTCGGCTAGCTGTGTAATAATAGGAGGTTTCTCTCAGCTTTACGTGATTATTATTGGAGGACAAGCATTTCCTTTAGTTTTGTTTCCCGGTATGGATGTTAAAAGTTCGTTCTTTGATGGCGTGGTTCGGAGTTATATTCCAACTTTACCCGAGTTTTTACTTGGTATCGGCGGGATTTCGGTTGCTGTATTGATAATCATGATTGGTTTAAAGGCGTTACGGTTTTTACCAACATCTCTAGAAAACAGTGTGACCGATCCGAAATTTAATAACGCTAACTAGTTCTATGCTTTGATAGGAGATTATCTAAACGATGCCAGGGAGTTTGATTATATCCGCTGCCCTAAAATCATCTGGCAAGACGACCGTTACAATGGGGCTTTGTGCCGTTTTTCAGCAACGTGGCTTAAGGATACAACCTTTTAAAAAAGGTCCCGATTATATCGATCCAATGTGGCTCGGGCGCGCAGCTCAGGCTCCTTGCCGTAATCTCGATTTTTTTACCCAAAGCCATCAAGAGATTGTTGATTTCTTTTCTAAATTTAGCAAGGGCGCGGATCTGACTTTTATTGAAGGAAATAAAGGCTTGTTCGATGGGTTGGACCCTGAGGGGTCTGACAGCAACTCAGCTTTAGCCCGCTTGCTTGGTATTCCGATTATTTTGGTTGTTGACACGTATGGTATGACCCGCGGTGTCGCGCCACTCCTTAAAGGCTATGAGTCATTCGAAGAGGATATAAAAATTGCAGGGGTTATACTTAATAAAGTTGGCGGTCAACGCCACGAAACAAAGATGCGCGCTGCAATTGAGCGTTATACTGACCTTACGGTTATCGGAGCTATTGGAAGGCGTCCTGAACTCAAGATTGTCGAAAGGCATCTAGGGTTAGTTCCAGCAAATGAGGTGCCCTCAGCTGATTCAAACGTTTTGAGAACAGCGCGGGTGATCGAGTCCGAAGTTGACATCGACACAGTGGAGAAAATGGCTACTAAAGCCGTCCCTAGACTGAAACCAAAAATCCTTAGAAATAAAGCGACGACCAATAAACCCATCACGATTGCAATTGCTCAAGATGCAGCTTTTGGATTTTATTACCATGATGACTTGGAGGCTTTGAATCAGGCGGGTGCCAATTTAGTTTCTTTCGATGCATTACACGACCGTCATTTACCTACGGCTGATGGTCTTTTTATTGGTGGTGGATTTCCCGAAGTGCATATGCAGGCTTTATCCGAAAATTTGTCTCTTAAATCCGATATATATAATATGATTGAAGGCGGAATGCCCTGTTACGCAGAATGCGGCGGTTTATTATATTTGGCAAATAGTTTGAGCTGGCAAGGAAAAAAGTTTGATATGGTGGGGGTCATTCCGGCGGCTGGAATAATGCATGAAAGGCCGATAGGACGTGGTTATGTTCGATTAAATGAAACGAAACAATCTTTGTGGCCGGAAGCGCAGCCACCGTCTATAACCGATAAAATTCCCGCCCATGAATTTCACTATGCTTCGCTTGAGGGTTTATCAAAAAACCTTCGTTATGCCTATAGAGTAGTCCGAGGACACGGTATTGATGGCGAACATGATGGCTTAATAATTAAGAATATGCTGGCTTGTTTTACTCATCAAAGAAGTCTGACAACCAATAAGTGGGCTGAACGGTTTGTCAATTTTATAAAAAGCCATTAAAACAAAAATTTTTGTGGGGGGCAATCGAGTAATTGTTGGACTGTTAAAATGTGATTCAATTAATGACAGGCTTTACCTAATGCTTTCAATCGCCAATAATTGTAGGGAAGTGGCGTGATGAACCCCACAATCAGCATAAATGGAATGACCGTCCATGTAAGAATTGCCCCTCCGGTAACAATAACGTCTAATACATTCATAGCCACCTCCATAGAGATCATGGAGATGAGAGACATACCTAAAGCCGTTTTTAATGCGAGGTGAATCGACATTTGACGAATTAGAATGATTGTTTCTAATAAAATTGATGTTAACAAACCCATCAAAATGGCTAATAACATAATCGCTATTGTTGGCCATGCGATAGAGTTCAATTGAAAAAAAGCTATCGTACCGAAATCACCGATTGAGCATCCGAGCAGACACCAAAGCGTATTAACAGACGAGCGTCGCCAAGTATGACGGCACTTCCAGTCTATTTCCAGTGCACCAGCTAAGATAGTCATGTCAACTGCCTTCCCGTTTTATAATAATATTTCCTTTCCGAAAGGTCGACTAAAAATCGAGTTTGCAAAAAAATGGTCTGATGTTTACCCTGTATTATTTTGGAACGATGCTATCTTTGCGTTAAGATCTGTTTCTAGGATAAGAGAAATGTCTGTTGCTATCTCACCCTCTCTAAATTTAAATAAGACGTCAGGGAAGATTAAAGTTGAAGGTAAAGCGGAGCTTAGTATTGAGTGTGCTCCCGGTGGAGATGCTCGTATAATTGATTTATACCATTCCGATCCCTTAAGATTTCTTTTCCCCATTACCCGGAAAGATGAAATTATGAATGCGGTTACCGTGACAACATCGGGTGGACTTGTCGGTGGTGATGTCATTTCGATAGAAGTTAATATAGGTGAGAACGCGAGAGCCCTTGTGATGGCCCAGGCAGCAGAGAAAATTTATCGTTCAAATGGAGAAAATACCGAGATAAATATAAACCTTTTATCAGAGACTGGTGGTTGGCTAGAGTTTCTTCCTCAGGAAACAATTTTATTTGAAGGATCACGTTTGAATCGAAAAAAAAATATCAACGTTATTGATGGTGGCCGTCTATTTGCAGGCGAGATAATTGTATTTGGGCGATTGGGTTTTGGTGAGAATTTTGAGAACGGGTTGATACGTGATGTCTGGGAAATTGAGCATAAAGGGCGTTTAATTTGGTCCGATGTGTTGCACCTCGAAAAAAATATAGGCTCGGTAATAAGCGATCCGGCTTGTTTTGACGGTGCTGTAGCGATGGCAACAGCAGTTTATGTAGGTCCGGATGCCGAGGAGGCGCTTACTATTGCCCGAGATGTTATTGGAAATTCCCAAAAGGCTGTCAAGTCTGGAGTAACTCATGTAAACGGGATTTTAGTTATGAGATGGCTTGGAAATGATACATTGGAGTTGCGGAATGCTTTTGGAGATTTTTGGCTGAATTTCCGTAATAAGTTAATTGGCTTGCCAGCGAGAATGCCACGATTATGGAATATGTAAATTACAATAAATTGTGGAATATTAATTTATTACAGGATAAATTTCTTTAATCTATTTTAGGTTTCTATGGAGGGTCAAATATGAATCTTTCTCCCAGAGAAAAGGATAAACTTTTAATTGCCATGGCTGCTGAGGTTGCACGAAAAAGACTATCTCGCGGTGTTAAGTTGAATTATCCCGAGGCCATCGCATTGATTAGTGACTTCGTTGTTGAAGGTGCGAGAGATGGACGTCGTGTTGCTGATTTGATGGCGGATGGTGCAAATGTTTTGCAACGCGATCAAGTAATGGATGGCATTCCGGAAATGATTGGGGATATCCAAGTCGAAGCAACATTTCCTGATGGAACCAAACTCGTCACCGTACATGAACCAATAAGGTGAGGTAATATAATGATCCCAGGAGAAATTGTTACAACAGATGGGGTAATTATCCTTAATGAAGGGCGAGTTACTCAGAAGCTAGAAATCACTAATACTGGCGATCGTCCTATACAAGTGGGGTCTCATTTTCATTTTTATGAATCAAATGGCGCCCTGGAATTTGATCGCGAAAATACCAGAGGTTACCGCCTCAATATCCCAGCTGGTACGGCGGTTCGCTTTGAGCCTGGTCAGGTGCGTGAGGTCGAGTTGGTTTTATATGAAGGTGATCAGGTTGTGTTTGGCTTTAATGCAAAAATACAGGGCAAGGTTTGATGGGTTATGAGATAGAACGCTCAGAATATGCTGCGATGTATGGGCCCACCACTGGGGATAAAATTCGTCTTGCTGATACTGATCTTTTTATCGAAGTCGAGGATGATAAGACGTTTTATGGTGAAGAGGTTAAATTTGGCGGTGGAAAAGTCATCCGTGATGGTATGGGGCAATCTCAAATAAGTCGAGCAAATGGAGCCGTTGATACCGTCATAACAAATGCACTAATTGTTGATCATTCGGGTATTCTTAAAGCTGATGTCGGACTGAAGGAAGGGCGTATCCATGCTATTGGCAAGGCGGGTAATCCGGATATCCAATCAAATATTGATATCATAATTGGCCCAGGCACCGAAGCTATAGCTGGTGAAGGACGCATTTTAACGGCTGGTGGTATTGATGCTCACATTCATTGGATTAGTCCACAGCAGGTTGATGATGCTTTGTACTCAGGAATTACAACCATGCTTGGTGGGGGAACAGGGCCAGCGGAAGGTACGAATGCGACAACGTGTACACCTGGAGCCTGGCATATAAGCCGTATGCTTCAAGCTGCAGAAGGGTTACCCATGAACCTTGGTTTTTTTGGTAAGGGTAACTCATCACAACCTGATGAATTAAAGGCTCAAGTCGAAGCCGGAGTTTGTGGTCTCAAACTCCATGAGGATTGGGGCACGACTCCATCAGCCATCGATACATGCCTCGGGGTCGCAGATGAAATGGATGTTCAGGTTGCGATTCACACGGACACTTTGAATGAGGCTGGTTTTGTTGAGAATACCATAGAAGCATTTAGGCATCGCACTATACATGCCTTCCATACTGAAGGGGCAGGTGGAGGCCATGCGCCTGACATAATTAAAGTATGCGGTGAAGCGAATGTGTTGCCGTCGTCAACTAATCCAACGCGACCATTCACCGTTAACACAGTAGATGAACATCTTGACATGTTGATGGTTTGTCATCATTTGGACTCTCGGATCCCTGAAGATATTGCCTTTGCGGAAAGCCGAATTCGTCGAGAGACTATAGCGGCTGAAGATATTCTTCACGATCTTGGGGCATTTTCCATGATAGCATCAGACAGTCAGGCGATGGGGCGAGTTGGTGAAGTAATAATTCGCACATGGCAAACGGCTGATAAGATGAAGAAACAACGCGGCCATTTGGTCGGAGAGACTGGTGAGAACGATAATGTTCGAGTGAAGAGATATATTGCAAAATATACGATAAATCCAGCTATCTCACATGGAATTTCTGAACATGTAGGTTCTATCGAAGTTGGTAAATTAGCCGATCTTGTTTTATGGAAACCTATGTTTTTTGGCGTTAAACCCGATATTATTCTTAAAGCAGGCACGATTGCTGCAGCAGCTATGGGGGATCCAAATGCCTCTATTCCAACACCTCAACCTGTGCATTACCGTCCTATGTTTGGAGCATTTGGCAGATCGTTAATTGAAAGTTCCATAACTTTTACATCTGAGGCTGCAGCTCATTCTAATATCAGCAGTACATTGGGCCTCTCAAGAGAATTGATACCAGTTTTTGGGACTCGATCCGTTAAGAAAAAAGATATGAAGTTAAATGATTATCAGCCAAAAATTGAAGTTGATCCTGAAACCTATGAGGTGAGAGCTGACGGGGAGCTATTGATTTGTGAGCCTGCTGATGAACTCGCCATGGCACAAAGGTACTTTTTGTTTTGATGAGACGTGCAACAAATATACTTCCATCAAATAGTGGCAATGTTGATGATATTGTAGGCACTGTGACATTATCTTATGAAGATCGATATCGTCGGCGAATAAAAATGCGCGATGATAGTGGAGAAGCGTTCATGCTAGATCTCGAGAAGGCCGTTCAAATGGACGAGGGTGATGCCTTAATCTTAGAGAAAGGTGGTATGATTGAAGTTAAGGCTGCAAAGGAAGATGTTCTTGATATCAAGTGCAGAACGGCGTCCGAGACCGCAAAAATTGCCTGGCACATAGGGAATCGCCATATACCTTTGCAAGTTCTGGAATGTGGCGCGGTTCGAATTATTTTTGATCACGTTTTGAAAAATATGGTCGAAGGTTTAGGTGCAGTGACAACGCCAAACGTTGCAGTATTTTCTCCTGAGAAGGGGGCCTACGACGTTTCTGGACATTCTGGGGGGCATGTCCATGGCCACAAATAATTGTTCTGACGCTGCATTTCTGGATTTAATGACTTTCTTGTCACCCAGCTTTCCTGTGGGGAGTTATGTGTATTCTCACGGTATTGAATTTGCCGTTGAAGATAAGCTTATCCAAAATGAGTCCCAATTGCGCGTCTGGATTAAGGCAGCACTGTCTCAGGGGGCAGGTCGTATTGACGGGGTGTTTTTTCGTATTGCTTGGCAAGCTGTTAAGGATCAAAATTTTGATAGACTTTGTTGGGTTGTCGAACGAGGAGATATTATGCGGGCTACTAATGAAATGGCTCTGGAAAGTGAATCACAGGGGGTTGCTTTTCTTGATACAGTTATGGAAGTCAAAAATTTGAAGGAAATTCAGCATTTAATGGATATTATGCGCAAGATAGAAAGAAAACCAACTTACGCCATAGCAGTAGCAATTGCATTAGCAATTGCAAATGTGCCCCTTCGTTCAGCATTATTAGCTTATTTCCATTCATTTGCATCGAATCTGGTATCGGCAGGGGTTCGCTTGATCCCACTTGGCCAAGTGGCGGGTCAACGTTGTATTGAATCCATAAAATCGAATATAAATTCGTCAATTGAGGCTGCGCTGCATGATAATTTTGAGGAAATCGGTACAGCTGCTCCTATTATTGATATAGCTTCGATGAATCATGAAACGCAATATACACGGCTGTTTAGATCATGAGTTTAAATCCATTAAGAGTTGGAATAGGCGGCCCGGTTGGAACTGGCAAGACGGCCTTATTGGAACGACTTTGTAAATCGATGCGTAACGAATTTAATATTGCTGCGATTACCAACGATATATACACACGAGAGGATGCGGAATTTCTAACCAGATCAGGAGCACTAGAAGCGGATAGAATTTTGGGAGTTGAAACAGGAGGATGTCCGCATACAGCAATCCGTGAAGATGCTTCGATGAATTTATCGGCGGTATCCCAACTTAATGAAAAATTTTTAGGGCTTGATGTTATATTTATAGAAAGCGGAGGTGATAATCTAGCAGCTACGTTTTCGCCCGAGCTGGCTGATATTACTATCTATGTAATTGACGTCTCTGCCGGTGATAAAATTCCGAGAAAAGGAGGTCCCGGCATAACAAGATCAGATTTGTTAGTTATTAATAAAATAGATCTTGCCCCGCTGGTTGGAGCTGATCTTGACGTAATGGATCATGATGCGAGGCAGATGAGGGGTGATAAGCCCTACTATTTTTCAAACCTTAAAGAAAATATTGGATTACAGGAAATTATTGAATTTGTTGAAAATTTGGGAGGTCTTCGAGATTGAAAAATATCTTAATCACTGTTGTACTGGTCAGCCTACCTTATTACTCTAAATTGATAGGGAAAAAAAAACAGAAAAATAAATGAGGTTGTATAAATGAGCAAGGATAATAATGATACGTCAAAGAGTGTCCATAATATACCCGATGAAGTTGCAACAGAAATTAGTAATATAGGTAAGGTCTTTGATCCCAATGTTGTTAAGAAAACACTAGAACTTTATCTGCCTATTTTGAGTAAAATTGATCGAACTGGTATTAATATAATACGTGATGTGTCGTACGGGCCGGATGATCGAAATGTTCTCGATATTCATCATAATGAGGTTGAGAAGAAAGACTTGCCCGTGGTTATTTTTTTTCACGGCGGAGGTTTTGTTCAGGGACATAAGAATGTTGAAGGTGATTTGTTACATGGCAACGTAGCTAATTTTTTTGTACGAAATAATATGATTGGAATTAATGCGACCTATCGATTGGCACCAGATGCTAAATGGCCCGATGGTGCCACTGATGTAGCTAAAACCGTCGACTGGGCGAGAGAAAATATTTCATCATATGGGGGCGACCCAAAAAAAATATTCTTGTTGGGGCAGTCAGCGGGTGCAGTTCATGTTTCAACCTATGTTCTTAGAAAGTCAATGCATCCAGATGATGAAGGTCCAGGTTGTGCAGGAGCTATATTGATGTCCGGTGTTTATGGAAACGATCGCGAGAATGCAGCGCCCAATCAGATAGCTTATTTTGGTGATCCCTCTGAGAAATATATAGAGATGGGGGTTTTAGGTAATGTTGATCATGGTGATACACCTCTTATGCTTTCAACGGCCGAATACGACCCCGTTAATTGGGAACGATTTAGCGTAGAATTGTTGTTGGAAATTGGTTCCAAATTTGATTGGATTCCGCGCTATAAACAAATGTCTGGTCATAATCATGTGTCTCAGGTTTATTCTATTGGCTCTGGCGATAATGGTGTCGGACCTGATATTATAGATTTTGTTAATGGAATTATTGAAGGGTAAATTGTAGAAGATCTAATATGCCCGTAATAATAAGAGCAAAAGATCAAAAACCGATAGTCATATCCCCTGGCTGTGAAGTTATCCAATTGCTAAACAGGGATGTGATTGGGAATGATCAAATACGGCTTGACTATGTAAAAATTCTACCCAAAGGAGAATATGATTTGATGCTGGATCAGGGAATGATTGGCTGGGTGCAGGTCTTGTCGGGTCAAATATCATTGGAGGGAATATCCAGGACGTTAACACCTGATTTTATTTCATATTTACCACTAGGATATCAGGGTAAGTATATTTCCAGTCAAAGTGGTTCAACCCTGCTTGTTGCACGCATACCAGACGCTTTGCGGTTTGACCTTGATGTCGGAGATATGCCTGGTGATTTATGTTTTACTGATTGGACGCGTGAGCCCGTTTTAGAATCTGAGCATGATGAACGTAAGCGGGTATATTTGGCGACGCAAGCATTGGCGGGAACAAACGCTTTTAAAGGTGAGATGATTACATATCCTCCAGGTGCTGCTGCCCCCGTGCATTACCATGTAGGAGCTGAACATTTCCAGTATATTATTTCGGGAAGTCTTACTGCTCTCCTAAATGGAGATCGTGAGGTGTTTAAAACTGGCGACGTTCTCTACAATTACGAGCATGAGCTTCATACTTTTATTAATGAAAGCGATAAAGAGGCTAAATTTGTTGAGTTCTTTGTGCCGGGCCCCTGCAAAACGGTTTGGTCTCCCGGTGCAAATGTCTGTGCCTGGTTGCCTACAGGTATTGATAGTCGAGGACGAAAACCTGTCCGGGAAATTGCTTATCATATTCACGGACAAGACGAAGGCCTTTAAATAGTTTTAAAAAAAAATCAACATAATAGCGGTGGCCAATAGAATCAGATAAGTTATTCTCTTGAACCAATCGGTAGGTGCCACTTTAAAGATCATTTCTCCTAATTTTGCTCCCACGATAAATGTTGGGGCAATTACTACTGCGCGTATTAACATTTCTTGGGTATAAATATTTTGGATTGCGAGACCAGTAATTGCAACAGCTAAACCACAAGCTAACGCCGCTAAAACATTAGAACGTTTTGTGTCAATAGTTGAGAGTGAGGTATGAAAATACATTACTTGAAGCGGGAACCCAGGTACTCCAAATCCACCTGTAATTGTGCCAGAGACCCCCCCCGTAAACACCTTGCTTATCAAACTTCTTTTCCCCGAGTAATTCCAATCGGACGCCATCAGTAAGGTTATGAGGAGAATTATTATGCCCATACACTTGCGTATAAATATTGGATCGGTTTTCACTAAGAAAAATATTCCGATTGTCATCGTAATTGCACTGGCACCGGCAACCGGGCCAACCTCTTTCCAATCTGCATTCCTTATTGCTTTTAAAAAATGAGAACCCTGACCAAATAAAACTACGAATAATATAATTGCAAAACCCGTGACTGGGTCAAATAAGATAGCTAGGAATGGGACAGCTACCAAAACTCCTCCAAACCCGGCATAACCTTGAATTATACCACTCGGAAATACTGCAAAGGCCGCAAGTAATAAATTGAAACTCAAAACGCTGGAAAAAATGTCCATCTAATAGGTTTTCATCTTTTTGTGATAAATATTTTCTTAACCTAATACTTCAACAACTATTTTCTCATATTCGTCCGCATTTGGCCGAATAGGTGCGGGGATATTAAAATCGCTTTCACAAGCGTCTCTCACCATCTGTTCAATATCATTCTTATCATAACCCATTTGCCGGACAGTTGAAGGAAGACCCAGCCTACTATTTATCTCTGCTACAGCATCTGCGATACGACTTCCCGATTCCTTATCGGCGGTAAGGCCCATTGCCTCAGCAATTTTCTCCAAGGCATTATCTTTAATTTTGCCGTTATAAAATTTCATAATGGCTGGCATAGCTACAGTAACAAGAGTGCCATGATGAAGCGGACTATTTCCAAACGTCATTGATAGGGCGTGGATTGGGCCCAATCCCATATAGATTGCCATTCCCCCCTCGAGTGCTGCCATTGACATTTCTGAACGTGCTTCGCGATCGTTACCATCCGTTACGGCACGATCGATAAAATTGGTAACGCGCCGAATGCCATCTAGAGCAATTGCTTCAGTTGGAGGGTTGGAGTTTTTGGATAAAAAACCTTCAACGCAATGAGTGAGGGCATCCATACCCGTTGCAGCTGTTAGCCGCGGAGGTAATGTCATGGTAAATTCCGGGTCACAGATAGCGAGATCCGGTCTTACATGTATGCTTCGAATAGCAAAAGCTGGTGCATTAGGTTCTGGATGAATTCCGCCCCCGAACGTAATTTCTGCACCTGTACCAGCTGTAGTTGGTATTGTTAGGTAAGGTGCAACATTAGTCGTAATTTTATCTAAATTACACAAAACATCGATTAGCGAAATATCATGGGTCGCTATAACTCGTAGAGCCTTTCCGGAATCGAGAACAGATCCACCACCGAGCCCGATAATACCGTTACAGTTGTTTTTCTTGTACACTTTAAGGGCTTGTTCAACTCCATAGATGGTTGGGTTCTCTGGAATTTTGTCAAATAAAGAAACCTTCATATCAATTGGCAATGTACTACGAAGTTTTTCGTAGATACCGTGGTCTACAAGACCTTGGTCAGTTATAACGAGGGGGCGGTCAATTTCTCTTTTTTTAAGCTCAGGAACGAGTTCCTTAATAGCTCCAAAATCAAAATGGATGGGGGGGAAATTTAAAATACTTGCCACGGGTATTTCCTTCTCTTATGTATTTTCTGGCCAATCATATATTTCCATTGTTGTTTTGCCTTTGCGGAGATACTCTTTTGTTGTTTCTTCCTTACCTTCGCGTTCTAGGGATTTTGCTATGCCTTCTTCGATTTGGTCTGCGGGAATAATAACAACACCGTCGTTATCGCCTAAAACCAGATCACCATGGTTAATCGTTATTTTGCCTATAGTTATAGGTTCTTCAAGGGATCCCATCCCATCGAATTTTTTTTCAGTACCTCGGATACATAGGCCAGCAGCAAAAACAGGAAAACCCATTTCTGCCAATTCAATTTGATCGCGAACACATCCATCTATTACTAGTCCGGTTATACCTTTGGCCATTGAGCCAGTGCCCATAATATCTCCCCAGTATCCAAATTCTTTATCGTCTCCGATATCTGCTATCAGTACATCTCCTTGCCTAGCTTTCGCAATAGCCCTATGAAGCCAAAGGTTGCAACCAGAGGGCCCTTTGATGGGATATGCACGACCACAAATTTTCATGTCAGAAGAAATAGGTTTTATGTAAGATGGAAGCGCGCCTATTTTTCCGGAGGCCTCATGCATCGTTGCTGCTGAAATTTTTGATGCCTCTTGCACATGTTTGTCAGTTATTTTTACATTCATTATTTGCTAACCCTTGTTTGTAATGGAACGCAATTTTGGAGGGATTTAACTTAATTGTCACGCCTTTGTAGTATTTTTCTTGCAACATTGAGGTTTTTTCCGAATGATGAAGACTAATACTATATGACCTATAAGGGAGTGTTGTTTTGAGAATTTTATTTTTTGATGATTTCAAACTTGGAGTTTTAAGTGGGGAAAATGTTATAGATGTTAGCGGTAAAGTTAACGACATACCAATGGTGGGCCCACACGATCTGATCAATGGGTTAATTGAGAACTTTGAACAATATCGTAGTCTCCTAGAAGAGGCTATGATTAGTGAGAAAGGTTTGCCAATTAATAATGTTCAAATACGGCCACCTTTGCCACGTCCCGTAAATATCGACTGTATGGCTGTCAACTATATGGAAGACGGAACATTAACAGAGCCTCCTCCCATTAATGCATTCACCAAAGCGTCCAATAGCGTTATAGGACCAAACGACACAATGGTTCTTCAAGATATTCCTGCGACGGTCTTTGAAGGAGAGGCAGAGTTAGGGGTTGTAATTGGTAAACGATGTTACGAGGTAAACCAGGATGACGCCATGGATTACGTCTTTGGATATGTAAATTTTATCGACGGATCTGCGCGTGGAATGCCACCAGCTTCGAATGTTTTTTTTCAAATGAAAGGTCGTGAGACTTTCACTCCCATTGGACCCTACCTTGTTACAAAAGATGAGATCGACAACCCACAGGAGTTGCCCATTAAATTATGGGTTAATGGGAAAATTATGCAGGATTTTAATACAAATGACATGGCACATAATATTAAACGGTGTATCGAGTTTATTAGTCATGTTCATACCTTAGAACCTGGAGATATTATTGCTACTGGGACAAATCACGGAGGATTGAACCCCTTTCATGACGGAGACACCGTTGAGTTGGAGTGTGAGGGTTTGGGTCGGCTGAAAGTAAATATTCGTGATGATCTCAAGCGGACATGGGAGAGAACTACACGCCTGGAGAGGAAAAATAAGGGTCTTGAACCACCCCATGCGCCCCAGTTAACAGGTAAGTATGGCCCAGATTAGGAAGTTTATTTGTTTGGCCTATTAGAATTAAATCCTTTTGAGGTGAGGTTGAATTCATTTTTATGGTGCTGTAATCTAATTGCATGTTAGGATTACTACTTGTCGTTTTTGCTGTTTTGGTATGTGGTTGCATATTTTGGTTTGCCTGGTCCCTTTTGAATAAGAAGTGAGCCTTGGCAATGACTAATTTATCTTAATATAGATCCCAAAGATTTATTGGTTAATTACTGATTAGGGGTTAAGGTTTTGGTTTTATAGCACTTTCAAATGCTCTAAGCCGTTTAAATACGGAGATCAGTTCAACTATTGTTGACCAGGAGCGCACCAAATATTGAAGTGAGCTTTCAACTCTGCCAAAAACCCGGACAATTTGTTGAACAAAACCTAGCGTTACTACACCTGTAACAATTGTTGGGGCCAGGGCTATATAGGGAACAATCACCATTCCCTGAAAATAACTCCACTTACAGGCATTAAAATATAGATAATGAAAATAAGATCTGAAATGTATTCCTTGCACTTTTAAATAAAGATCTTCGAGCATATTTAGTTTGGCTCTATCCTGGTTATCCTCCCCTAATACTAGTTCTTTGCGGTAAGCAGCCTCCTCCTTTTGTATATCAAATTCTATACCTGGTAATTTTATACCTACCATTGCCAATAATAGGGTTCCACCTAAGGCGGCCAAAATAGCGACCCAAACCAAGCCATGATTGACTTCTCCTATCCAAGGTAATTCGGTAATTTGTTTGGATAAACCCCATAATAACGGTACAAATGCAAATAAGGTCATCACTGAGTCAAGGAGACCAACACCTAAGGTTTCCATTATTCTGGCAAATTTTAGTGTGTCTTCCTGAATTCGTTGGGCTGCACCTTCTATGTGTTTTACGTCATTCCAAAGAGATTGATATCGATTGGTCATTGCGGTTCGCCATCTGAAAACCCAGTGCGAAACAAAAAAACCTGTAACAATCATTATTACTATCCATAGACCGGCAATTTGGGCAAATTCGATAAGGTATGTTAAGAATTCGTCAAACGTCACCGAATTAGGCTTGCTTAATGCTTTTTGTAGTGTGTCATAAAAGGTTCGGAACCATTCGGTAATTTTTACATCTAGTTGCACCTGGTACCATGTGGAAAACAAAATAAAAGCCCCACCCAGCCAAGACCATAAGGCCCAAACGCGATTTAAGAAAAAAGGAGCAAACATAAACTACCTCAGGTTGCATATTTTAGCAGGTGTATATTCGGGGGTATCCCCCTTAAAGTAAATACGCACTTTAATTTTTTATTTTGGGCGTTATTCTAATTATCGGTGGGATTATTTTTCAAAGGAAGATTTTGTGAACGAACCAAAAGAAAAAAAGGCCTCTATTGACCCTAAAGTATTAAAGGCGATAGTCGAGTACGGGCCACTTATCGTTTTTTTTGTTACATATTGGGCAACTGATTTATTCAAGGCTACCGCAGCTATAATTATTACGACACTCGTCGTGCTAGTTCTTTCGTTTTTGGTTGAAAGGCGACTTCCGATCATGCCAATCGTGACGGGGTGTATAATTATTTTTTTTGGGGGATTAACCCTCTGGTTAAAGGATGAAACTTTCATCAAGATGAAACCTACAATAATTCAGTTTATCTTTGGTTTGATCCTTTTGATTGGTTTGTATACAAAAAATATGTTTCTTGAAAAGTTACTTGGAGCTTCGATAAAAATGAAACAGCAGGGGTGGGTTCTCTTTACTCGTCGGTTTGCAATTTTCTTTTTTTCTATGGCTTTGCTGAATGAGATAGTTTGGCGCACTCAAACCACTGATTTCTGGGTTAACTTTAAAGTATTTGGAATACTAAGTTTGACAATATTATTTTTAGTTGCACAGATGCAGTTATTGAAAAAATATTTGATCGTATTTGATAATTGATAAGTTAATGTGCCTTATTCGCCTAAAGTCCCGGCGGCGTTGAGGTTCTCTGGCCCCCCCATTGTCCAGCGAAATGTTTCTGTCTTATCGTAAACGCTCGACTTTGTAAAAGGATCATTTTTAAGAAAGTTATCAACATCAATTCTATTGGCAAACTCAACAAAATATATATTGCCTTGCCAGATGCTGTTGTTGGATATAAGCGAACCGCGGCAGATGAAATGTTTGTCGAATTTTTTACAATAAGCTTCATGAGCCCTCGTTAATTCGGAGGTCTTTTTTTTAGAGTGCATCATTACTGGACAGTATATAAAAAAGCGCAAAAAATCAGGATTGCTGATAAAATCGAATTGAGTTCTTTTGAGCTTTAGTTTGAACTGGCTTATGAAAACAGATTTAAAAAGACCAGCCTTGGCGAAGGGTTCCTCATAGGAAAAAGCTTCTGCTTCGGTAAGGTTTGCAAGTTCCACTATATGAATGGATCCGATAACAACGCTAAGGTCATCAGGATCCATCACAGGGCCCCGTGCGATCAGTTTTTTCTCATAATTTGCAATATAACCCCAATGTTTTTTTATCAGGGACGTTCGTTTTTCGTTAGTCCCCGGCTTATTAATTCCCCAAGTAAAATATTGCATTTAAGCCTCCAAATCACACTTTGTTTTTATGGATTAACCTTGTGTCAATTTCATTCTGTACAATTTTCTGCTAGCGACATCAGTTTACTGTCAATTGTATAAGAACCTGCCTACGCTTGTCATAATTATTATATCATGGAAACATTGTAAGCATGTATTTCTGGAAGCTACAAAAGTGATGGAGAATTGATTTTTTATTATAGTTATCTTAAAGAGGTAATTTATTAAAATGGCTGAAAGAATATTGGTTTAATGAAAACAAAAAGTCGTGAGATATTGTTAATTGGTGGGGCTACTTTCCCGTTTGAGCCATATAGGATTCTGTGTAATATTATCACTATCTAAAGTCTATTTGTGGTTTTGTTTAATTTGTTGTCTAGGAATATAAAATGAATGAGAAGTTAGGTACCGGATCCCAATTCCCAATAATGTCTATAGATTTGGTCGGTGGCGGCAAAATAACGCTACCCGCTGATATGGATGGAAATTATAACGTGGTGCTTTTTTACCGTGGACATTGGTGACCTTATTGTCGCCGACAGTTAGTCGGTTTTGAAGGTGAAATTGTTGAGTTTAATGACCGAAACATAAAGATATTTGCTGCCAGTGTTGATCCGGAAGATAAGGCTCAAGAGGTGGCTGATGAGTTATCTTTTCCTATAGGATATGGAGCTGGAGAAACACACCGGGACCTTATGGGCTCTTGGTGGGAAGACCGAAGAGGGTTGATTCAGCCTTCCGAATTTATTCTCGATGGGCAAGGCAAGGTTATAATGTCTTCATATAGCTCCGGTCCATTATGTCGAATGGAAGCTACGGACGTTATTAAAATGGTTAACTTTTTGGAGTCGAAGAAATAATCCGGAGTTATATGATATAGAGTGTTTTTTTTATAGAAATATCTCTCATTTTGTTCAGATTTAGGCAAATTTTGCCGTTTATAGCTAAATTTTACATTTTTTTAATAAATTGATGGCACTATATGTAGTGTTAATAATAAAATTTGACCAAATATCTAGTAATCCAGAGAGGTGAACGAAATGGTTGAGCCATTACAGCTATCAAGCACACGCCCACAATACTTAAGGCCTGGTATCGTTCTCGAAGCAGCTAATACCAATAATGAGCAAAAATATGGTGAAAAAGATAGGTTAAATCACCACCAGAGCCATAGATTTGTTGCGCCTGATGATAGCTATAGTTTAAATTTAGTTGTCTGAATTCTATAAAGATCTCGTCTTTTAGAAAACTGGGCAATGCTTTGGCTATCCAGTTATAATAGAAACGCCTGGGCCGGAGTCGGGTTTCGTAAAATTTTGGCACTAGATAGTTCTGTCGGACTAACGAAAGGAAATTGGCAAAGTGATATGCCCAGAATGCCATAAAGGCATGGTCTTGATCGCATCTCAAAACAATAGAGCAATTCCTTGCTCGAGATGTAATGGCTCTGGAATAGCGTATTGTTGTGATGGTGAGGATTATAACGCGGAATTTTATATACAGGAAAAATGCCCGCAATCCGATAGAGGCAAAGACTTATAGAGTTCTTTAATAAGTAACTATCTACGCAAGAATTGTCTTATAATAAAACTGGATCCGCTTATTATCTTTTTTTCAGTAGTTCGCGGGCTATAATCAATTGCTGTATTTGGGTTGTTCCTTCGTAGATACGGAAAAGGCGCACGTCACGATAAAGACGTTCAATTGGATAATCAGAAATATAACCTGCCCCTCCAAATATTTGTACGGCTCTATCGGCCACTTTACCGACCATTTCAGTAGAGAACATTTTTGTGCAGGCTGCTTCCAAGGTTATATTTTCACCTTTATCTTTTTTTGCGGCAGCATCAAATACCATGCATTTAGCAGCATATGCTTCAGCTTTCGAATCAGCGAGCATAGCTTGGATGAGTTGGAACTCCGATATTAATTTTCCAAATTGCTTCCGTTCATTTGTGTATAAAATGCATTCTCTGATCAATCTTTCTGCAATACCAACACTAACACCTGAAATGTGTAAACGCCCGCGGTCGAGTACTTTCATTGCTGTTTTAAAACCAACACCTTCGACGCCCCCAATAATATTTCTTTCAGGGACGACACAGTCTTGCAGTATGACATCTGCAGTTTTTGCCCCTTGCTGCCCCATTTTTCTGTCTGGTGTTCCTATCTTAAGCCCTTTTGTTTTTCGTTCGACAATAAAAGCCGTTATACCTTTGGCACTGGAGGTTTCAGGGTCGGTACGCGCCATCAATGTAAAAATATCAGCAGAGGGCGCATTCGTAATATACCGCTTGGTACCATTGAGAATATAATTTTTACCCTTTTTTACAGCGCGCGTCTTTAATGAGCCTGCGTCTGAACCAGCTTCTGGTTCTGTTAGGGCAAAAGAAGAAATAATTTCTCCTGTAGCAAGTTTGGGTAGGTAGTGCTTTTTTTGCTCTTCGGTGCCATCAATGATTATCCCTTGGCTGCCAATACCTATATTGGTGCCGAATACAGATCTAAAGGCCGGCGTAGTGGCGCCTAAACAGATAGCTACTTCAATTTCCTCGCTCATGTTTAACCCGAGGCCACCGTATTCTTCTGGTATAGATAGCCCAAATAGGCCCAGTTCTCTCATTTCAGTTATAATATCTGCTGGCACCTCGTCGTTTTCGGCGACAGATCTCTCCATTGGCACTAATCGTTCAGCTATATAACGCTCAATACCATCTATTAAGGCTTTAAATGTTTTTCGATCTATGGCCATTATTTAATCCTTTGAGAATTTAGAATCTTCCGGCCAGCCAAACTTTGGAGAAGGAAACCATAGAACAACATCGTCATTTCTTGTCACAAATTAATTTACCAGCCGTGGAACCGGGTCCGGTCCAAAAGACCTTGCATAGCATTCCTGGATTCAATGAACGAACTTTGAAAGGAGGTATCTTAATTTGATCGCCGAATGTATTGACCTCTGTGGTTCGCCCATCGAGTTTAACAACAATTGGCTTATTCGAAGATTTAAACAAGAGTATAGCATTTATGCTTTTGCTCTTGGTTTTTACCTTCAAGAGTTCGGCTGTGAAAGAAGAATAATTTACATCCTCGACGAAGGAATTATCCGAGAGTACCTTTTTGGCTAATTCTTTTGCAGGTTCTGGTAAAGAGTAGATCCTTTTGACAAAAGTTAACATGTCTTTCCCGCTCATGGGTTGGATTATGTTAATTTTTCGCGTTTTTGCATCAGCTATTAATACTGGATCATTCATTGCCCGCATAAAAGCATTTTGCAATGCCATCAGGATCTTCTTAGGTATACCTGGTGGGCCCATTATTGGTCGATCGAGAACTTGATTAGAAAATATAATTTCTAGAGCTTGTTTCTGTGTTTCTGTGGCAGCCCTTTTACCTGCTAAGATTACATTCGGATATTCAGCGTTTTTTGTATTGCTCGTGTATCTCAAGATTGGAAATGCTTTCCCGTCTTTAAGAAGTGAAGGAAAATATCGACGATGTTCGGCATTTACAGTCACGCCGGCTCCAGCAACACCTTGCGTTTTTCCTTGCAACATTGCTGTAAACGCATCTTTGTGTGAAGGGTAGTCGCCCACATAAGTAATCTTGGTACCAAGGATGTTGTTTATTGCAGCGATAAAATTCTTGTACATACCTCTTGAATTGCTTACTCGAATGGGTTGCGTTTTCAGATCAACCAAGGTTTTGATACCTACGTCTGGCCTTACAAGCAGGTAAGTGTCGCCCGCTGAATTTACATTGCCAATGTAATTCATTTTTAAAGGGTCGTATTTAACCGGTGTTTTTGTTTGTAGTGGCAGCCACGGACCTAGTGATCCTGGCATAGCTAGATGTGTCCCGTCTTTAGGTGCCCACTGGGAAAGAAAATCCAATACGGCAGTGCCGAGCCGACCTGGTCTCGGAGCAAGAACAATCTCAGGATTACCCGGTATATATTTTTGCATATGCTTGGCAGTGAGTTTCGCCGATTCAAAAAAGCCTCCACCCGGAAATCCCATATGAATCGTAACCATGCGATCCTTAAAATGTTCGGCAACGGTTTCCCCGGTTGAGGGTGTTGTTGTGATTAAAAATGACAGTGTTATAACGACGGCAACCAAAATGTAACTTCGCAAAATAGCCAACATTCTATTTCTCCCTGTGAGTTTTAAATTTTTATTTGCCTTGACATTAATTGTTTAGGCAAATATTACTACTTTATGACAAATAAAGCAATGGCAGGACAACAAGAAAAATTCAGTCAGGATGAATTTTCTGATTTTTATCAGGGTGATGCTGCAAAACTAGGCGAATTTGAATCGGTTGGTTATCTTATTAAAATTGCTGCGGCGAACATTCTTCGTAATACGGATAATGAACTCCAACCCTACGGGCTTACGGCGCCGCAGTGGGGCCCGCTTCTGGTTCTTTCAAGGGGGAAAGCTGATACCGTCGCGGGCTGTGCGCGTGCCATCGAAGTCGATACGGGTGCCATGACACGCATGTTAGATCGGCTTGAGGCTAAAGGGCTCGTGTCAAGAAAACGTAGTCATAAGGATCGTCGAATTGTTCACGTTGAGTTGACAAAAGCGGGCCATGAAATAGTTAAACTTATTCCGCCTTCAATCTGCCGAGTGCTTAACCAGCATTTGGTCGGTTTTAGTAAAACTGAATTCGAAACGTTTAAAGATTTATTACGGAGATTTGTATTGAACGGTCGTGAAAAGATCGAAGCTTAAAAAATTAATTATAGTGACAGGGGTATATAACATGGATGCAAAAGTAAAAGATTACAGGACCGGAAGTTTAAAAGGATTAAAAGCGGTCGTCGAAGATGCCGATTATGATCGGCTTTTTCCTAAAGAGAGGTATATTGGAAAAGATTGGCTGCAAAAGGAATACGATCTTTTATGGCCGCGAGTTTGGCAGTGGGTCTGCCGTGAAGAAGAGATCCCAAATATTGGTGATTTCTATGAATATCGTATTGGCGATCAGTCATTTCTTATCGTTCGTGAAAAAGAAGATAAGTTAAATGTTTTTTATAATACCTGTATGCATCGTGGAACGCGGTTAGTAGAAGGGAGCCATGAGTATGGCGGACCAGGTACATTCAATGGAAATAAAGCACAGTTCGATGGCAAAATCACCTGTGTCTTCCATGGATGGGCATATGATCTTGATGGGGAGCTATGTCACCTACCTGGCGCAAAAGATTTTGCCAAAGGGATGGTAAAAAGGGAAGAGGTTTGCCTCAGAAGGGCACTCATTGATACCTGGGAGGGGTTTGTATTCATCAATATGGATATGAATGCAGAACCTTTGCTAGATTACCTTCATCCAGCACCCGATAATTTAAAGCCTTATAACATCGGAGAAATGCGGATCCAGCGTCATTACACAACGGTTCTTCCCTGTAACTGGAAATACGCGATTGATCAATTTCAAGAAGGTTATCATGTTTGGGCAACCCACGTCATGGATCTTAACAATGTAGGAGCGGTATCGACGGGTCCAGGCGGTCGGCGTGTAGGGGAGAAAAAAGGTGAAACTTATCCACCACCAGATAAGGTTGGGGCAATGACTGTATACGAACAATTTGATCTCCATACCAACTTTTGGGAGCCTCATTGGCAATTGACGACGGGTTTGCCACCTGGGGTCAAGCTCGGTGATCTCGGGGATGATGATTATCCAACACCCCGTGAATGGGCCCGAAAGGCAATTGAGATCATGGTCATTCAAAACCGGGCGGCACAATACGAGCTAGATTATTTTGACGAATTGGGTGATTTACCAATGGATATGCTCGGTCCAGACTTTATGGTCAAACTTCGACGCGATGCCTGTGCTGCACGTGACATCGATTTATCTCATATGGAAAATCAACAAATGTTTGGTTTCCCTTGTGAGCATCGTATTTTCCCTAACATGTTGGGCCCGGCCGCTGGCAACAGTTTTGGCCTCTTTAGAGCAAGGCCTAATGGAAATGACCCCGATAGTATGATTTGGGACATTTATTTTATGTTTCGCTATGGCAGTGGAGAGGTGCCTCCCATTCACTACGAATTTATTCCGGATTGGAAGAACTACCCGAGTGATCGAATGCCACCTTCGTTTATGCAGGATTTCAGGACGACACCATTGTTCCAGCAAGGAATGCATTCCAAAGCTTTTCCAGGACACCGCTATTGCAGACAAGAACAAAACGTTATCCATACGCAGAAGCTATTGGACCAGATTATTGGGCTAGAATAGACCTTCTAATAAGATATCAAACTTTTCTTGTATTTGGTCCATGTAGTCCGGAAGAGCTAGAACGGTGGCCGGAAACAAGACGATTAAGGCCAGACGAATTAGGTCAGCTCCAAAGAATGGAATAATACCTTTGAATATTGTGCTAAGCTCAACATCTGGGAGCATTGATTTGAGCACAAATACGTTCATGCCAATTGGAGGGGTAATCTGGCCAATTTCAGCGACCACGACAATGACGATACCAAACCAGATAAGAATATTCGCTGGTGTTGTATTAAATAAGGTTTCAAGTCCAAGTCCTGCGACAAGCGGAAAAAAAACGGGTACCGTTAGCAAGACCAAGGCAAAAGCACTGAACACGCAACCAAAAAGAATATAAAACAGCAAAATAATCATCAAGATACCCATCGCCGGGAGATTAAGATTTTCAATCCAGATCAAGGTCTGACCGGGTAAATCTGCTGCATTAACAAAAGCCGAAAATACCTGCGCCCCAAAAATAACAAAAAACAACATTGCGGACGTTCGAACTGATTTTCCAAGAGCTTCTTGAAGGTTGGCTAGGCTCAACAGGCGCCGACCGAGTGCAAATGCAAGAGCGCCTATTACTCCAATGGCAC